>CAZYUK010000028.1:0-10604 GCA_964650675.1 uncultured Candidatus Bathyarchaeia archaeon | reverse complement strand
ATGTCATTGATTCCTATACAAATTACATCACAGAAACAGGGATCGACGTTAGGATAAACGTTGCCATCGGTGAAGAATCATCCGTCAAGGGCCTCTTTGACAAGGGTTACAGGGCCGTTTTCATAGCTGTTGGAACCCCGGAGAACCGTTCTCTTAACGTAGAGGGTGAGAACCTGAGAGGAGTGACCCGTGCGCTCGGTTTCCTAAGGGACACCCGTACAAACAAGGTAACTTGTCTCAAGGGGAGGGTGGCAGTGGTCGGTGGGGGGGACGTCGCCATCGACTCTGCGAGGACCGCCATCCGTCTCGGGCCAGAAGAGGTGACGATCATCTATCGAAGGCAGAGAGAGGAGATGCCTGCCCACCTCAAGGACATCGAGGAGGCTGAGAGGGAGGGGGTGAAGTTCATGTTCCTAGCGAATCCGACGAAGATACTTGGCAAAGACGCCGTGGAGGCGGTCGAATGCGTCAAGATGCGACTGGGCGAACCCGACAGCAGCGGTCGGAGGAGCCCCACCCCGATCCCCGGCTCTGAGTTCGTGGCTCCATTTGACTTCGTCATCGTGGCGGTAGGTGAGATCTCAGACCTATCGTTCCTGCCGGAGGGCATCAAGGTAACGAATCGGAACACCATCGTCGCCGACCCCGCTACCTGCGAGACGAACGTGCCCGGAATTTTCGCGGGTGGAGATGTTGTCACTGGGCCGAAATCCATCATCGACGCAATAGCAGCAGGAAAGAAGGCGGCGAAGGCGATAGATCTCTACCTGAGCGGCGGGGCTCTCAACATTATGAAGGCGGAGGAGATCGAGGAGACATGCTGGGTGAAGGAGGGCAGAGTCCTCGAGAAGAAAGCAAAGCAGGAGGTGGACTACTTGCCTCTGGGGAGGAGGAAGGAAAGCTTCAAGGAAGTAGAGTTCGGGTTGACATGGGATCAGGGTATCCTTGAGGCCCTCAGATGCGTCCACTGCGGACCATGTGCCGAGTGCCTTGTTGAAGAGGGCCTCTGCGAGCAGGACATCCCAGTTGTAGACGAAAAGACATGTAGCGGCTGCGGGACCTGTGTCTCCATCTGCCCATTTGAAGCGATGGGAAAGGATGAAAAAGACATAGCCCGGGTGAACGAGGGGCTATGTAAAGGCTGTGGCCTTTGCGCCGCGAGCTGCCCCGAGAGGGCCATCACGATGACCAAGTTCACAAACGAGCTGCTGATGGAGGCCGTCGCGGGATAGAGGTGTATGAAATGGGCGAAAAGACGAGCGAGATTGCGCTGTTCGTTTGCGATTGGTCAGTGAATCCAATTAAGGTCTCAGACGAGGCATTGTCCAGTTTTTCTGCGGATATCAGATTGGTGAAGGTAAAATGTACAGGCAGGATCGACCCAGTCTTCTTTATAGATTCTTTCCTCAAAGGAATGGACGGCGTCCTTGTCGTAGGCTGTAAACGCGGTGACTGTCACTTCATAGAAGGGAACCTCCAGGCCGAGTACAAGATTAAGATGGTTGGGAAGCTTCTTGGTCTAGCGGGCTTCGAGCCCAGGCGATTGAGTGCCGAATGGATGTCGGCTCTGGATAAGGCGAAGTTCGAAGAGTCCCTCAACGAGTTCGTCAACCGCATACGGGCGATGGGCGACAGCCCGCTTTCGACGGGGCAACCAGACCCGCTGCTCCTCGAAAGGATGCTGGCGGCCAAGGCGACCGTTGAGGGATTCAGGGACAGGGTGCTCACCAGCAAGGAGCTTGAGGTGACTGAGAAGGGCAACGTATACGAAGAGATTGTTCCGCAGTCCAAGTTCGACGAGGTCCAGGAAGATGCGCTTAGGGCAGAGTTTTTCAGGAACTGGATATACCTGCTGCTTAAGAAGAGCTCTTCTTCGGTAGGAGAGTTATCAAGTAGAACTGGCCTCCGTAGGGCTCAGGTGCTACGCCACATCGTAGCGATGCGGCAGAGGAACCTTGTCTCATTGAACCACCTCGATGGCATTACGCCTTACTACGGGGCTATGGAGGCTATGTAATGACGGGCAAAATCGGAGCTGTCCTAGTGATTGGCGGCGGGATAGCTGGCATTCAGGCGAGCCTAGACTTGGCGGACTCTGGGTTCAAGGTCTACCTGCTGGAAAAGGAGCCGAGCATCGGAGGCGTCATGACCCAGCTGGACAAGACCTTCCCGACGAACGACTGCGCCATGTGTATCCTGGCGCCGAAGCTTGTAGGCGCCGGCAGGCACCCGAACATCCAGCTCGTAACCTACTCCGAGCTGAAGGGCCTGGAGGGCGAAGAGGGCGACTTCACGGCGACGATACTGAAGAAGGCGCGGCGCGTCGACCCGACCAAGTGCACCGGCTGCGGCGACTGCGCCGCTAAGTGCCCCACCTCGGCGATAGACGAGTATAACGCGAACCTCAACGAGAGGAAGAGTGTGTATATCAGGTTCAGCCAGGCCGTGCCGCTTGTCTACACCATCGACAAGGAGAAATGCCTCGGCTGCGGCATCTGCAGCGAGGTCTGTAAAGCCCAAGCCATCAACTACGAGGAGAAGGACGAGGAGGTCAAGCTAAACGTGGGAAGCGTAGTACTCGCGCCCGGGTTCGAGGCCTTCGACCCACGTGTGATCACCGAGTACGGCTACGGCAGATACGCCAACGTCGTGACGAGCATGGAGTTCGAACGCATCCTCAGCGCAACCGGCCCATACAGGGGGACCGTGCTCAGGCCAAGCGACGGCGACCTCCCAAGGAGGGTCGCGTTCCTTCAATGCGTCGGCTCGAGGGATGAGCGCGTCGGCAACCCGTACTGTAGCGGCGTCTGCTGCATGTACGGCATCAAGGAGGCGGTCATCGCCCAGGAGCATAACCCGGGGCTCGAAGCCACCATATTCTTCATGGACATCCGCGCATTTGGCAAGGAGTTCGACGACTACTATTCAAGGGCACAGCATGAGCACGGCATCAGGTTCATCAGGAGCAGGGTGAGCCACACCCAGGAGGAACCCGAGACCGGCGACTTAAAAGTCACCTACGAGGAGGACGGCGAGGTCAAGGCGGAGAAGTTCAACATGGTCGTCCTCTCGGTCGGCATGGGCCCGCCGAAGGACGCGAGGAAGCTGGCCGAGGCCCTCGGCGTCGAGCTCAACCAATACGGCTTCTGCAAGACCGGCTTCTTCACCCCCTTGGAGACGACCAGGGAGGGAGTCTATGTGTGCGGGGCATTCTCCTCGCCCAAGGACATACCGGACAGCGTGGCTCAGGCCAGCGGGGCCGCCGCGAAGGCAGCGAAGAAGATCGCCAAGGCCAGGGGCACTCAGGTCAAACCGATCGAGTATCCGGCAGAGAAGGACATATCGGCCGAGGAGCCGCGGGTCGGTGTATTCGTCTGCCACTGCGGTGTCAACATCGGTGGCTACGTCGATGTGCCTGACGTGGTCGAGTACGCCAAGACACTGCCCGGCGTCGTTTACGCCGAGAGGAACCTCTACACCTGCAGCCAGGACACGCAGGCGAAGATAAAGAACACGATCCTCGATAGGAAGCTCAACAGGGTCGTGGTGGCGAGCTGCACCCCCAGGACCCACGAGCCGTTGTTCCGTGCCACCCTCCAGGAGGCGGGTCTCAACCCGTACCTCTTCGAGATGGCGAACATCAGAGACCAGTGCAGCTGGGTCCACATGCACGAGCACGAGGCGGCGACCCAGAAGTCAAAGGATCTGGTCAGGATGGCCGTCGCGAAGGCGCGGCTCCTCAAGCCCCTAGCTAAGCCGAAGATACAGGTGACCCCTACCGCCCTCGTAATCGGTGGAGGCCTCTCAGGCATCACCGCGGCGCTGGAGATCGCCGACCAGGGATACGAGGTCCACCTCGTGGAGAAGGAGGGCGAACTCGGCGGAAACCTCAGGAAGATCAAATACGTTCCATCTGGCGAGGACCCCGCGAAGGAACTTGCGAAGCTTATAAAAATGGTCAATAAACATCCGCATATCAGGGTCCACCTCGGAACCCAGGTGGCTGAGGTCAGTGGCTACGTGGGCAACTTCGAGACGACCCTTGTCAGCCAGACAAGCGAGGAGACTATCAAACATGGAGCCGTCATCGTGGCCGTCGGAGGCGTGGAGTACAGGCCTAAGGAGTACCTCTACGGCGTGGATAGCGGGGTGATGACCCAGTTCGAGTTCGAGGAGAAGCTGATCGAAGGATATAGGCCGAAGACAGTAGTCATGATCCAGTGCGTGGGCAGCAGGAACGAGGAGCATCCGAACTGCTCGAGGGTCTGCTGCACTGGCGCAGTGAACAACGCCCTCAAGGTGAAGGAGCTGAGCCCAGCCTCCGATGTCTACATACTCTACAAGGACATGAGGACCTACGGCTTCAAGGAGGACTACTACAGGAGGGCGGCCGACGGCGGCGTCCTCTTCATCAGGTACGACGACGAGCACAAGCCGGAGGTGACCAACGGGGGCGGCCTCAGGGTAAGGGTCCTCGATCCGGTCCTCAAGGAGTACGTTGTATTGGAGCCCGACGCCCTCGTCCTCAGCGCAGGCGTCATGCCCTCGCCTGACAACAGGAGGCTCGCCGGGATGCTCAAGGTGCCTATAAGCAGGGATGGCTTCTTCCTTGAGGCACACATGAAGCTGAGGCCCCTCGACTTCGCCACCGACGGCGTCTTCCTATGCGGACTCGCGCACGGACCGAAGACGATAGACGAGTGCATAAGCCAGGCGAGCGGGGCGGCGGCGAGGGCGTTGACCCTCCTATCTCAGCCGAGCGTAGAGGTTGAGGGGGCTATAGCGAGCGTCGACGAGGACGCCTGCTCCGGCTGCAGGATGTGCGAGGGCGTCTGCGAGTTCAAGGCCATCGAGATGGAGGAGGAGGATGGACGCGTCCACAGCCACGTCATCCCCGAGGTATGCAAGGGATGCGGCGTATGCGCGGCGACCTGCCCGTCCGGGGCGATAACGGTCGGCCACTTCACAGACAACGAGATAGTGAGCCAGGTCAGGGCCGCCCTTGAGGAGGTGAGGGCTTGACTGGGTTCGAGCCTAGGATAGTCGGCTTCCTCTGCAACTGGTGCAGCTACGCTGGCGCCGACCTCGCGGGTGTCAGTAGGTTCCAGTATCCGCCTAATCTCAGGGTGATCAGGGTGATGTGCAGCGGACGTGTCCACCCGAGTTACATACTGGAGGCATTCAGGGATGGCGCTGACGGCGTCCTCGTCGCCGGCTGCCACACGCCAAACGACTGCCACTACATCTCAGGGAACTTCAAGGCGGAGAGGCGGGTCGCGATGCTGAAGAGGCTCATGGTTCAGCTCAGGATCGAGCCGGAGCGCCTCAGGCTGGAGTGGATCAGCGCAGCTGAGGGTGAGAAGTTCGCGCAGGTCGTGAGGGAATTCGTAGCCGATGTGAAGAGGCTCGGCCCGAACCCGCTGGGGGAGGCGGCTGAGGCCGTGGCGGAGGTGGGCTGATGACAGAAGCGGAAGAGATCAGGATCAACGAGGAGAACAAGGAGTTCAGGGACCAGGTGCTGGGGACCCCCGGTGCGGAGAAGCTGATGCTCTGCTACCAGTGCGGCACCTGCTCCTCAGACTGCCCCATCGCGAAGAGGGTCAGGGAGTTCAGGCCAAGGAACATCGCGCGGCTCGCCATGTACGGCCAGAAGGAGCGGCTGCTTGGTGGGGACCTCCTGTGGCTCTGCGCCGGATGCTACACATGCTACGAGCGCTGCCCGCAGGAGGTCCACGTCTCGGAGATCGTCTCGGCGCTGAGGAAGCTGGCGCTGAGCGAGGGCAGGGTGCACCCGACGATAAAGGCCCTGATGGGCAGTCTATCTGAGATGGGGTACGTGTACGAGATAGGCGAGTTCGAGAACGAGATGAGGGGGGAGGACGGCCTTCCCGAGGCGCCCCAGCCCGACGCCAAGGCGGTCGAGGCGATAATGAGGAGGACCGGCCTCCTCGGCAGGGTGGGAGGGGAGTGAGTTGAGGTACGCCCTCTTCGTTGGGTGCACCACCCTCTCCCGGCTGCCCGGCTACGAGAAGTCGGCGAGGAGGGTAGCCGAGAAACTAGGCGTCGAGCTGGTAGACATGCCCGGCTCGGGGTGCTGCGGCACCACCTACATGGAGACCCTAGACCACAAGACGTTCCTGGCCCTGGCCGCGAGGAACATAGCGATCGCGGAGGAGATGGGCCTGGACATGGTCACGGTCTGCAATGGCTGCACAGAGGTTCTGACCAAGGCGAACAAGGAGTTGAAGGAGGACCCCGAGCTCAGGAGGGAGGTCAACGAGATACTGGCCGACACTGGAAAGCAGTTCAGGGGGACGCAGAACGTGAAGCACTACGTCAGGATGCTTAGGGAGGACGTCGGCTTGGAACGGATCAGGGCCGCCTCGGTGAAGCCCTTCAGGGGGCTGAGGGTCGGCGCCCATTACGGCTGCCACCTCCTCAAGCCCCGCGAGGTCATGAATTTCGACGACCCTGAGGCGCCCCGGAGCCTCGACGAGCTGATAGATGCCACTGGGGCGGTCAGCGTCGATTACCCGAACAAGCTTGAGTGCTGCGCGGGGCCGGTTATGGGCATCAGGGAGAACGTGACCTGGAAAGTGGGGCTGGACAAGGTTCAGACGGTGAAGAAATACGCGGACATACTCGTCACCAACTGCCCGTTCTGCTACCTTACCTACGAGCGCTGCCAGTTCATGACGGAGAACTCCCCCAAGGTGCCCGTGGTCCACATACCCCAGCTTCTCGGCCTCGCGATGGGCATAGAACCCGATGACCTGGGGATAGGCTCGAACAAGGTGGACGCGTCGATAATGATGGAGAAACAGGGGGCCTGATTATGGGGAAGCTGAAGTTCGGTTTCTACTGGGCCGCTAGCTGCGGTGGATGCGAGATAGCCGTCCTCGACATCGACGAGAAGATACTGGATGTGCTGCAGGTGGCTGACGTGGTCTTCTGGCCGGTCGCCATGGACGTAAAGTACAGGGACGTCGAGGCGATGCCGGACGGCTTCATTGACGTCTGCTTCTTCAACGGCGCCATCCGCAACTCCGAGCAGGAGCATCTGGCGAAGCTGCTGAGGAGGAAGGCGAAGACCCTCGTCGCCTTCGGCGCATGCGCCCAGCTGGGCGGCGTCCCCGGCCTCGCAAACGAGGCGGACAGGCTCCAGGTCTTCGACAGGGCATATCGTAGTTCGCCTTCGACTGTGAACGAGGGCGGGACCGTGCCCCAGACCGAGCTGAAGGTCAGAGAGGGGGAACTCGAGCTGCCAACCTTCTACGACTCCGTTAAGCCCCTTGACAGGGTGGTCGACATCGACTACTACCTGCCTGGCTGCCCGCCTCCCTCGAAACTCATATTCGAAGCTGTATCCGCGATCGCGAAGGGCGATCTTCCTCCCAAGGGATCGATCCTTGCGCCTGAGCGCTCGGTCTGCGACGAGTGCGAGAGGGTGAAGGAGGAGAAGAAGATCACGGGGATCAGGAGGGTCGTCGACTTCCAGCCAGAGCCTGAGAAGTGCCTGCTCGAGCAGGGGGTCGTCTGCATGGGGCCCGCGACGAGGGGAGGCTGCGAGGCCAGGTGCGTCAAAGCCAGCATGCCCTGCACGGGCTGCGGCGGCCCCTGCCCTGGCGTCGCGGAGCAGGGCTCTGCAATGATCTCAGCGCTTTCGACCGTTCTTGGGATCGAGTCCGAGAAGGGGGAGGGCTACGATCCTGCCGCCTTCGTCGACCAGTTGAAGGACCCCCTCGGCACCTTCTACAAGTACTCGCTTCCCGCTTCCATCATAGGCAGGAGGGCTAAAAAGTGAAGACGATAACCATCGACCCGATAACCAGGCTTGAGGGCCACGGCAAGATAGTGATATTCCTGAACGAGCAGGGTGACGTCGAGAACGCCTACCTCCAGGTCCCCGAGCTCAGGGGCTTCGAGCGCTTCTGCGAGGGGAGGCGGGCCGAGGACATGCCTATAATAACGCCCCGCATCTGTGGCGTCTGCCCCGTCGCCCACCACTTCGCCGCCACAAAGGCTCTGGACGCCGCATACGGGGTCGAGCCGACCGAGACGGCGAAGAAGCTGAGGGAGCTAATGTACGTCGGCTACTACATCTACGACCACACCCTCCACTTCTACTTCCTCGGCGCCCCCGACTTCGTCGTCGGGCCCGACGCCCCACCTGCGGAGAGGAACATATTCGGAGTCCTGAAGAGGGTCGGCCTCGACGTGGGCAAGGAGGTTATCAAGCACAGGGCCTACGGGCAGAAGATCACCGAGATCCTCGGCGGCAAGGCGACCCACCCGACCTGCGGTCTTCCTGGTGGAATCTCTAAGGGGCTCAACGAGGAGGAGCGCAAGCAGATAGAGGAGATGGCTCGGAGCTCGGTCGAGTTCGCCAAGTTCACCCTCGGTGTCTTCAACGATGTCGTCCTAGGCAACAAGAAGTACGTCGACCTCATCCTCAGCGACCCTTACCAGCTCGACACTTACAACATGGGCACCGTGGACGCGAAGAACCATGTCAACTTCTACGACGGAGACATCCGCGTCACAGACCAGAATGGCGAGGAGTTCGACAGGTTCCAAGCGAAGGACTATCTCGACCACATCGCCGAGCATGTCGAGCCCTGGACCTACTCTAAGTTCACCTACCTGAAGAAGGTGGGGTGGAGCGGCCTGAAGGACGGGCCGGGGAGCGGCGTATACCGGGTCGGTCCCCTGGGCAGGCTCAACGCCGCCGAGGGGATGGCCACCCCCCTAGCTGATGCGGAGTACAGGCGGATGTTCGATACGCTCGGGGGGAGGCCGGTCGGCTCGACGCTGGCCTTCCACTGGGCTAGGCTCGTCGAGCTTCTTTACGCGGCGGAGAGGGCGCTTGAGCTGAGCAGGGACCCCGACATCACGAAGACCGATCTGAGGAACCCTGTCAAAGAGCCCGGTGAGGGCGTAGGCATAATAGAGGCGGCCCGCGGCGTCCTCGTGCACCACTACAAGCTGAACAGGGAGGGGCTCGTCGACAAGGCGAACCTGATAGTGGCGACGACGAACAACTACGCCGACATCTGCATGAGCGTCCGGGACGCGGCTAAGGGGCTGATCAGGAAGGGCGAGGTGAGCGACGGCCTGCTCAACATGGTCGAGATGGCCTTCCGCGCCTACGACCCCTGCTTCGGCTGCAGCACACACAGCCTGCCCGGCACCGCGCCGCTCACGGTTGAGATATACGATAGCCTCCGGAAACTCTACAGGAAGATAGAGAGGTAGACCACCTCTTTGAGGACCCTCGTCATCGGCGTCGGGAACCTGCTGCGCTGCGATGACGGGGTCGGAATCCACGTCGTCGAGAGGCTCAGCGAGGTTGCGCCGAATATAGATACGCTTGACGTCGCACTGGGCAGTATAGAGATTCTAGAAGCGATGAGGGGCCGCGACCGAGTCCTCATCGTGGACGCCATACAGATGGGCGGCGAGCCGGGAACTATTTACAGGGTTAATTTGAGCAGGGGAGAGGAGCCGCCCAGGGTGACACACAGCCACGGCGTGGACCTGCTGACCACCCTCAGGCTCGGCGAATCCCTCTATCCCGGTGAGATGCCGAAGGAGATTGTGCTGCTCGCCGTCGAGGCCGGGGATGTCACGACACTGAGCGAGAGCTGCACCCCTGAGGTCCAGGCGTCGGTTGAGAGGGTCGTCGAGATGATCTTGGAACTGGAGAAAAAGGGTAAATAAAGGGGATTCACGGCTTTACTGGGGCTCAGGCGGGGGCGGGGCGATATAGCCCTGCTTCATTAGGAGTTTGACGATGCCCTGGGTCCGCTTGATTATGCTGTTGGCGCCGTCGTACAGCTCTTTCTTGGTCGCCTTCTTCCGGGCGAGGCCCTGCTCCATCGCCTTGACGGCCGTCTCCACTGCCTGCAGCGGGTAGATCTCCCACTCGTCCATCGAGGGTATGATGTAGTTTTGGGTCAGCCCCTTGTCCTCCGCGTACTTGGCTAGCGCCTTCGCCGAGGCTATGCACATCTCGTCCGAGATGGTCTTTGCGCGTACGTCGAGTGCGCCCCTAAAGATCGCTGGGAAGACGAGGCTGTTGTTCACCTGGTTGGGGAAGTCGCTTCGGCCCGTCGCCATCACCTTGACGCCGGCCTCCTTGGCCTCCCACGGCCATATCTCCGGGATCGGGTTGGCGCACGCGAAGATGACCGAGTTGCTCGCCATGCCCTTAACGTCGTCGACGGTTATTGTGCCTGGGCCGGGCTTGGAGGCGGCTATCAGGATGTCGCTGCCCTTGGCCGCCTCTTTTATGCCGCCCTCGACGCCGTCCGGGTTGGTCCTCTTGGCGATGTCCCACTTGTATGTGCCCTCTAGGTCCTTCCTGCCTGTGTGCAGGGTGCCCTGGCTGTCCGTCATGATTATGTTCTTGGGGTTGACGCCCGCCGCCTCGAGGACGTAGAACGTCCTCGTGTTCGCCGCGCCGACGCCGACGATTGTGAACTTCGCCTTGTTCAGCGTCTTGCCCACGAACTTCAGGGCGTTTATCGTGCCCGCGAGGATTACGGCCGCGGTGCCCTGCTGGTCGTCGTGCCAGACGGGTATGGGCATCTCCTTCCTGAGCC
>CAZYUK010000027.1:0-10944 GCA_964650675.1 uncultured Candidatus Bathyarchaeia archaeon | reverse complement strand
AGCTGAGGAAGATCGCGCAGCAGGGCGGCATGAGGGTTCACGTCGTCTCGGTCGCCGAGACGAGCTGGAAGACGCTGCCCATCCTCGTCGCCGAGATCAAGGGGAAGAGGGAGCCTGAGAAGTTCGTCCTCGTGAACGGACACGTCGACACACCGCCATTCAGCCAGGGCGCCACAGACAACATCTCAGGCAACACGGCCATCGTCGAGGTCGCGCGCATACTGAACAAGCACAGGGACAGGCTCAGGCGGAACGTCAGGATCGCCTTCTGGACCGGCCACGAGATAGGCAAGTACGCCGGCTCGACCTGGTACAACGACGCCTTCTGGCACGATCTCAGGTACAACTGCGTCGCCAGCTACAACATCGACTCACCCGGTGTGGACGGCGCCACCACCGTCAGGGAGGCGCCGGTCAGTGAGGTACTGGACGCGGTCCTCGACAGCGTGAAGGATGCGACAGGCATAACGGTTGAACACTTCCGCTGGCCCACAAGGGCTGGGGACGGCAGCTTCTGGGGCACGGGGCTGCCCCACGTCGGCGTGACGACGAGCCGCCCAAAGGAGACCTACGACCCCCACGTCAACTACTCCGGGGGCGGATGGTGGTGGCACACCCCGTACGAGACCTACGACAAGATGGATGCCGGCATCCTCGCCACGGACGTCAAGATAGAGCTCAACTACATCATGAGGCTGGCGAACTGCCCCGTCCTGCCCTTCAACTTCACCCCCTACGCATCGCATATGGTCAAGCTCCTAGAGGAGATGCAGGCGAGGTCCGAGAAGGTGAAGGGCTACTTCAACCTCTACCAAGTCATCGACAAGGTGAGGGAGTTCAGGGACCTCTCTGAGAGGCTCGACGCGGCGTCCTCGAAGCTTCGAGGACGAGGGTCGGCCGATAAGATCGAGAAGCTGAACGACTGCCTGATGTGGGTCGGAAGGCACGTGAACCCCGTCGCCCACTCGGACGCAGGCATATCGGAGCAGACGAGCATGGAGACCTTCGGCGCCCAGCCCTTCCCAAGGATAAGTGAGATAGTCGACCTCGCCAACATGACCCTCCACCAGTCGCCTGAGTTCAAGTTCCTGTTGACGAAGCTCGTCAGGCAGAGGAACATGGTGGAGGACGCCTTCTACAAGGCGAACGATCTCATCAGGGAGACGTTGACCGAGCTCGGCGAGGCACCCTGACACCCCATCCCCATCTTTCTCCGGAGGTCTGATGATAGAAGGAAACGGCCCATTCAGGCTCGGCCTGATGATAACAGAGCGATGCGACGCAAGCTGCGCCCACTGCTGGTTCAGCTGCGGCCCCGCATCCGGGGCAGACATGACTCGACGAGAGGCCGAAGGGTACATCGAGGAGGCCGCTTCCATCCCCTCGATGGAGTGGGTCAGCTTCACGGGCGGCGAGCCGTTTCTGCTGCCGGGGCTCGTCAAGGCGCTCATACCGTACGCAGCCGACAGAAGACTCAGGACAGAGTGCGTCACAAACTGTGCATGGGCGACCAGCAGAGCAAAGGCGATTGATGAACTCGAGGAACTGGCAGGGCTCGGCCTCGATGTCCTGAACATCAGCGCCGACGACTTCCACCAGGCACAGATACCCTTCGGGAGGGTGAGAAGCTGCGTCGACGCCGCCAGGGAGTTGGGCCTCAAGACCGTCATCATGTGCGCCACGTCCCGATCGAGCAGACTCAGGCTCACTGAAATAGCCAGGCTTCTAGGAGGCGGCGTCTACGTCCTCGGAGGCGTTCGACCGGAGAATTTCTCGGTGATAGGCATGGAATCGGCATTCACCCCCGTAGGCAGAGCCGCCAGCCTCCCCATGGACGAGAGGATGACAGGCGGATCGATCATCGAGGGCCCGTGCGAGGCTGTCCTCAGAGACATCGGCGTGATGCCGGGAGGCGACGTGATGCCATGCTGCTCGGCGGCGTCGCAGCTGGAGGCCCTGAGGGTGGGCGATATCTCCAACGGGGGGCTTATGGAGCTCCTCGAGGCCGCCTGGGAACGGCCTATCTTCAAGATCCTCGCTACGAAGGGGCCGGTCGGCCTCGGAGGGACAAAGGACACCGGATACGGTTTATACGTCAATAAATGTCACCTCTGCCACGAACTGCTTAAGCGATGAAGCCATCACCGTGGCTCGGTCAGTGATCTAAGGAAGCCGACATGGCCAATGTATGTGCCGTCGAGAAGGTAGACCTCGAAGTCGTCGATGTCTATCGCCTCCTTCCTGAGCAGGGGGCCGAGGAGGCTCTGTGGCGCCTCCGAGTTCACGGGGAGGCCGCCCAGGATGTCGTTGAATGTCGGCATGAGGACCATCTCGGGGCTGTCGACCTCGACGCCGTACTGATCCTTGAACGCGGCAACGGGGTCGCCCTCGAAGCGAATCCCCTCCTGCTCGAGGTAGGCCTTCGTCAGCCTAGGCGCCTCGCAGGTCCCCTTCACCCAGGCCCTCTGCGATATCCTGATCCCCAGAGGCGTATTCAGCAGGACGGTCGGGTGGTTGTGGCCGGCCACTATCAGGTCGGCCTCCAAGAGCCTCGGCTTAGGCCAGGCGTGGCCGTGAAAGGCGGCTATCCTGTAGTCGTCGCCGATCAGGATCCCCTTCGATGAGTGGATCTCTATCCCATCAGGGACCAGATCCTGTAGGTTACCGTCGTGGTTCCCCCTCGTCACCTCGATCCTGCCGACCTCCTTCTTGAGGGCGTCGAAGAATCGGGGTATCTCCCTCTTCTCCTGAAAAGAGGTTATGGGGACGCCGTGCTTAACGTCGCCCAGCAGTACGAGCCTATCTGGCTTCTGCTCTTTGACAAGCGTCAGGAGCTCGCCGAGGATCCTCTCCGTCTGATATGGGATGTTGACGCCCATCTTCGCCAGCTCATACTCCAGCCCCAGATGAAGGTCGGCTACGAAGAGGACCCTCTCCCCTATCTCGGCCAGAAGCGCGGGCCACGGCGTGAGCAGACGGATCAAGCGGGATCGATCAGAGCCTGATGCGGCGGGATTTAAACCAGTTTCCCTCCGATACTGTGAAAGCCTCGTTCGACGATTCTCAGACTGGGTAACCCCATGGCCTTTGAGGAGCGGAGGATCCTCGAGAGGGTAGCCGATGAGCTGAGGACGCAGAGGGAGCTCTCGAAGCTCAACTACGAGAAATTGAGGAGCACCTTCGGTGAAAGGTTCGACAAGGCTTGGAGACTGGTCCAGGAGAGGAGGGTCAAGAGGTACCTATTCAGGCCCTCCGGCAGGGTCGTCTGGATAGTCATCGGCCAGGGCGGAGAGTACCGCGTCCTCCCGGCGGCTGGCTACTGCAGCTGCAGCGACTTCTACTTCCGCGTCGTGAACGGCGAGGCGGGCGTCTGCTACCACCTCCTGGGTCAGAGGCTCGCCGAGGCCCTCTCCTCATACGAGGAGGTCATGGAGGACGACGAGGCTTACAGCCTCCTCATGGACGAGTGGAAGAGGCAGGTCAGGGAGGAGGAATAGCCCATGGGATTACGCCTATATACCAAGGACGAAGCGTATTAAGCGATATGACCTTCACGGGATTCTTCTCGCTGCTCTCCGACATGACCCTGGTGCTGACTATATTCACCTTGATCCTCGGCTTCGTCCATGTCTTCGTCTCAAGCAACGAGCCGAACGAGTAGGGGCATCAATTTTATAGAAGGGCTACCATCTTTGGGGTGGCGGCTGCCATGTCCACCGTCGAAGACGTCATCAAGAGGATTCTTGCGCTCAAGCCTAACCTGACCCGTGAGGCAGTTGAGAGGCTCATCGAGGAGGAGAGGGCGAAGGCGGCGGGCCTGCTGACGGATGAGGCGGCAGCCCACCTCGTAGCATCGAACCTGGGCTTGGACCGCTCAGGCGAGAAGATTGAGGCGAAGCTCACGATAGGCGCACTGACCACGGGCCTAAGCGACGTCTCACTCACAGGCAGGGTCGTCCACCTCTTCCCGCCGCGCACCTTCCAGAGGGCAGACGGCCGCCAGGGCAAGGTCCTCAGGATGATCATCGGCGACGGCACGGGCACGGTGCCGATAGTCTTCTGGGACGACAAGGCGGACCTGGTCCAAGCCAGCAAGGTATCGAGGGGGAAGGTCGTCAGGATCCTACACGGCTACAGCAGGGACAGGAACGGCGAGGTGGAGGTCAACGTCGGCACCAGGGGGCAGGTCTACATGGAGCCGATGGACGCGGCCGGCGCCGATCTCCCGGACATGGACAAGTTCTTTAGGACGCCGGCCGAGGTCCATGGACCGGGTAAGGTGAATGCCATCGGCGTCGTCGTCGACCGTCTCCCGGCGTCAACCTTTACCCGCAGGGACGGGACGGAGGGTAAGGTATCGAGGCTAGTCCTCGAGGAGGGCGGAGCCAAGATGAACGTGGTTCTCTGGGACGACAAGGTCGCCGAACTCGGAGACATAGAGAAGGGAACGAGGGTGAGGATTATCAACGGAGCCTCACGCGGTAGGCCTGACGGCAGCTACGAGATCCACCTCAACTGGGCATCGGAGGTAGAGGTAATAGAGAAGGGTGTTGAGCCTAAGCAGCCGGTCGCCTTCTGGACGAAGATCGCCGATGTCAGGGAAGGCATGTACAGCGTCAACGTCGCCGCGACCGTCACACAGGTCGGCGAGGAGAGGGAGTTCACGAGAAGGGACGGAGGCAAGGGCAAGGTCGCCTCCCTCCTATTAGAGGACGAGACGGGCATCCTGCGCCTCAGCCTCTGGGAGGACGACGTCAATCTAATAAAGGAGATCAAACCGGGCACCGTCGTGGCTATCGAGAACGGCTACACCCGGGCTGGCTTCGGCGGCGCCGACCTGAACCTAGGACGCAACGGCAGGATCAGGATAAACCCGGAGGATGTCAATGTCAGTAAGCCGAGTGCCGGGGGGAGGATGATCGAGATAAAGAACCTGGCCGAGGGGCAGAAGAACATAAGCGTCAAGGGTCAGCTCCTGGACGAGCCGATCTCAAGGGACGTCGAGACCGTCAGGGGCACTACAAGGGTCGTCTCTTTCAGGATAGACGACGGCACAGGCGAGGCGCGGGTGTCTCTCTGGCGTGACCTGGGCGACGTCGTCCAGGGGTTGACAGCCGGAGCCCAGGTGATGTTGGAGAACTGCAACGTCAGGGAGCCCTTCGACGGCCTGATGCAGGTGACATCAGGAGCCTTCACCAAGATAACAATACTTAAAAAGTAGCATCAGTCGATGATCGGGTTTTGAGCATACTAAAAACGTTGAGGCAGCTCTACGGCGTCTCGAGGCCCGAGTTCCTGCCGGCTAATATGGGTTCGTTGGTCCTCGGGCTAGCCTGGGGATACGACCCCTCGGGAGGCTTCAGCCTCGAGACCGGGGTCATGGTTATCCTGTCTTTCGCCGTGTTGACCGTCGTCTCCGCCATAGGCGCCCAGCTGAACACTCTGAGCGACTACGAACTCGACTCGATCGAGCCCCGTAAGGATTGGCTGGTTAGAAACCTCAATCAACTCGGCCGTGGAAAGGTGAGGAGGGCCCTCCTCGCCGAGTTGGCTCTAGGCGTCTTGGTCGCGGCGCCGCTAATGCTGATGAGACGCCAACCCATTCAGCTGGTCATATTCATGCTCGCCCTCTTCCTGACCTACGCATACTCGACCCCGCCAATCAGACTCAAGGCACGATCCATCCTTGCCATGATCTCACTGTCTCTCGTCCTGAGCGCTTTGCCCGTAGCCTTCATCTACTACACATTCGCCCAGGAGATTAGCCCCATCTTCCTCCTCTTCCTGGTCGGGCAGACATTAACAGTCTACAGCGTAATCATCCCAACCGAGACGCGTGACTACTTCAGCGACAAGGCGATGGGTGTTAAGACGATGACCGTCTGGCTTGGCCTATCCAGGGCTTCCCTCCTGGCCATAGCGATGCTGGCTTCGGGAGCGGCCATATCTATCTCGGCGTTCGCAATGACTCCGACACTGAGTCGTCAACCCATTATTGCACTTTCCTTTTTAGCAATGGTTGCCGCCGACCTGTATATCCTGAGGGCATTCCACCGCCTGTATCGCCTCTCGAAGGATCATGAAGCCGTCGAGGGCGAGGCGATGGGAGCCATCGGCGAGGAAGTGGTGGAGTTCTCGTCCCGGAACCCTAAATGGATCACGATAGTGACGCAGGCGATCATCTTCGTGAATATTGTCTACCTCGTCGGTAAGGTTATTGGATAAAAAGTGTTAGGGCCTTCCCTTCTCGACCTCGTACAGGCTCTCGTCGAGGACGTCGAGGCTCTTGTCTACGAGACCCCGGGTTATGATGAGGGGCGGCATGAGGCGTATGACGCTGGCACCGCAGTTGACGAGTGCGACCCCCTTCCTGAAGCAGCTCATCATCACGTCCTCGGTCTCCTGCCTCGCCGGGACCTTACTCTCCTTATCCTTGACCAGCTCCATGCCGCACATGAGGCCTAAGCCACGGACATCGCCGACCATCGGGTGCTCCTCTTTCATCTCTTCGAGCCTCTTCATGATATGCTTCCCCTGCCTCAGGGCGTTCTCCAACATCCCCTCCTCCTTTATCGCCTTTATCACGGCCTGAGCCGCCGCGCAGGCGACCGGGTTTCCGCCGAAGGTGGAGGCGTGACTCCCTGGGGTCCAGTCCTGCAGATCGGCCCTCGAAGCCATCACGCCGAGGGGCAGGCCCGCCGCTATACCTTTAGCAATGGTGACGATGTCAGGGATGACGCCGAAATTCTCTATGGCGAACCATTTACCGGTCCTGCCCATCCCGGACTGGACCTCGTCGATGGCTAGAAGAATTCCATGCTCGTCTAGGAGCTTCTTAAGCTTAGCGAAGTATCCCCTCGGTGGGACGATGTAGCCTCCCTCGCCCTGTACGGCCTCGCCGATGAGCATGGCGACCTCCTCGGGGGGAACGTACTTGTTGAAGAGGTACTCCTCTATGTAGTCTACGCAATAGTAGTCGCAGCTTGGACACTCAAGGTGGAATGGGCATCTGTAACAATAGGGGTAGAAGATATGCTCCACTCCAGGCACCAATGGCGCGAAGCGGCGTCGTTGGGCCGGCTTGCTCGCCGTCAGGCTCACCGCCCCCATCGTCCTACCATGGAAGCTACCGATATAGGCCAAGATGTACTGACGTCCGCTGTGCCAGCGGGCGAGTTTAATCGCAGCCTCGTTCGCCTCGGCACCGCTGTTCCCGTAGAAGAACTTCTTCTTATGGGTGCCGGGAACTATCTCGTGGAGCTGCTCGCCTAGGTCGATGTACTGTTCGTAGAAGAAGTCGGTATAGCTATAATGAAGGAACTTGTCCACCTGCTCATGGATCGCCTTGGTTACCTTCGGATGAGCGTGACCGACGTTGCAGACGGCTAGGCCCGAGTTCATGTCGATGAACTCGTTGCCGTCCACGTCGGTTATGATGCAGCCCTCTCCCTTCTTGACTACTAAGGGGTAAGCCCGCCCGAAGGAGGGTGAGATATACCTCTCGTCCCTCTCAACGATCTTCTTCGCCTTGGGTCCGGGGGGTGTGACGATGATCTTAGGGTAACTCAAGACCCTCACCTTTCATCTGAGATTCATCGTTGGTGCTTAAAAGTGGTTGTACTCAGCTTGGAGATACCCTGATCTCTACGACGGAGATGTTGGCCTTGCTGCCGTCCTGGCGGACGAGCTCATCCGTCCCGATCTCGATGGATTCCACCTTAGCATCTCTTATGAAGGTACGTCTGAGCAGCTCGACGGCGTCAACCGCTTTCTCGATGTGTCTGCCTCTCGCCCTTATCTCTACCGACTTGACGCCACTGTTGAAGAGGGTCATGCAGGCCACGACGTAGTTCATCGTCGGCTTGTCTCCAACCACGACCAGGTCCCTCTTCGTCTGCGACGCATCCTCAGCCAAAGGTTTCTCCGGATGCAAATGAGTGCCCGGATATAAAATCGTTGACCTAAAGCATGTAGACGGCCACCGCCGCCAACACAATGGTGACGGGTAGGATAGATAGTGCTGTCCTCTTGAAGAAGGAGAAACCTGAGTCGAGGACGTGTCTAAAGGTTTTGAGGCCATCCTCACCGATGACAGGAATGTTCGGAACCACGGCTGAAGAAAATGAGGCATGAGCCGAGGTCAGCTTCGATGAAGCCGAACGGATGACACCTCTAACATATTCTGTGAGACTCCCCCAGTCGGTCCTCTCGCCGATGGGATAGTAGCCCCTATCTGTCGCCCCTATGCCGTTCACGAGGTGCGTGTCGGAGGTGAGTGCCTCCCCGTCGATGCAGCCCTCCTCTCGAATGACATCGAGAAGCCTCTCTCTAAGACCGGTGGCCATGTTGTTGCTGTCGAAGCAAAGATAGGCGTAGGTTTCGCCCGTTTCCAGCCTCACGAGTAGGGCTGAGATGCCGCATGGTCCCACGCCTTCGTCCAGCCTCCACTCGTTTGGTATCACGGTCGCGGCGGCGATTGAGAAGTTTCTCTGTTCTTCTCCTCGTGCCTTCCTGAATGCCTCCATCGACGCGTTATGGAGGTTTTCGGCGTCTGTGTCTGTCAGCAGGTCCTCCTCTAGGAGGCTGTTATGGGCGTCCACGACGACGGCCTTCACACCCTCCCCGGTGAGGTCGTTCCTTATGCGTGACAGCACGCTCACCGGGATGTCGTCATGGCTCTTCGGCGCCATTGTTAGGGTGAAAAACGCAGTGCTGTTGAACAATTGACAAGACGCCTTGGCTCCCTCTACATCGGCCCTCGTCATCGGGGTGCACTTCGACCCTGAGCCTGTGCTTTTTGAGGCGTGGATGGATTCAACTATCTTCTCCAAGTCGGAGCTTCTCGTCATATCGAGGTCATGCGTCGAGACACCGTGGCATACCATCGTTGTACACCCTGAGGCGCTGAGTCTGTCGGTTATGACCTTCGATATGGCGCTGCTACCGACATTCAGAAATGGCCCGGGATGAATGTACGGCACAACGACGTTCACAAGGCATCTGCCGTCGTCTCCAATGAACTTGACCATGTCGACGTCAAGATCCTTGTAGACAGCGACCCCCGTGATCTCCTCTTCAAGGGGCTGACTGTGCTTCTCCGCCCACGCCATGAGGAAGGCCCTGAAGAGCGGCACCAATCTTAATCCACTATCATCCTCCCTCCATAGCCTCATCACGATGTTGAACAACGATAAGCCGATGACCACGATGGCAATCGCGATGAGACCGCTGAATGATAGGAGATTTGATAGACTGGGCACCAATACGAAGCCACCGAGTATGCACGTAGCCGGTTGGACAAGGGCAGATGGCATTCTGATCGACCACCCCTTGTCCGAGAACATCGGGAACACCAGCAGCCTCATGGCGACGTTGAGGGTGAGCGACATCAGGACACCCCTGGCTAGCAGCTCGGCGTCCCCGGTCAACCAAACAACGATCGATGAGATCATCACAATGAACGAGTACGCTATCCCCCAACAGAATGAGGCTATGTTTATCCTACGCGCGGTGAGAACGTGATCTCCTCTCAGAAAGACACCGACGATCAGATCGGAGATGACGATGGGTAAGGCGAGGCCCAGAAGGCCGTAATTCAGACCATCCTGAATGCTTCCCAGACCGTAGGCGATCGAGTACGCGAGACCGCTGGAAAACACCGTGAGGGCGACCGTCGCCCCGACCAGGAGACCCCTCGACGGGAAGGTGAATAGCAGGGAGTAGTAGCCGATGATGTCCTTGATGTCTTCCCTCCCTCGATCCAGTTTGAGTCCACGCACCGATCTTGGTTGCCCCGGCACCCCTAATAGGGCTAATCACCATAGAGGGGAATGCTAAGAAGAATATTGCCCTTAGAACATCGCCCTGGCGGCTATGACAGACAGGATGAGGACGATGGCGCCGCCGATCACGAACTCGGGCCTTATCTTGATGCCGTTCGACTCGTCCTGGAAGAACCGCATGAGGCCTGCACTCGAGGACGGCATCCCCACATTGCTGTCGCGCTTCTTCTTGCTCATCGACTATCATCCTCTATCCCTCATCTTTTGAAGAAAAAGGTTTCTAATAGCCGAGAAGAGACCCTTTCTGGTTACCTGAGGAAGTCGGTGAGTTTGAACTCCTTGCTCGGCTCCTCAGGCTTCTTCTCCTCCTTGAAGAGCTGGTCGATCTCCTCCCTCACGAGGATGAGCCTGTCGACATAATAGTCGTCGAGGTGGTACTTCTTCACCATATCAATGGCCGGGTTGAGGTACTTCTCTATGCCACCCTTGTGAACGGTCATCTGGATGGCCCCGCCGCACCTCTTACAGCTACCGCTGAGTGGCGGCCTCCTGTACCTCCTATTGCACTTGGAGCACCTGAACCCCTGGCTCGTGAATGCCCGCAGGTTGCCGACTATATCCTTCATGAAGTGGCTGTTCAGTATCTTCAGGGCGACTATATTCACATCGACTGCCTTCAGTTTCTCGGAAAGTTCCAGCTGGCTTTCGAGCTTATCGATCATGGTCGTTAGGCTCGTGTAGGCGCCGTGGTGCGAGCCGAGGTTTATGTTTGAGCAATGTTCGGTGTAACCGAAGCCTTGGAATTGGGCCTCCGTGCCGAGGCGGCCGCCTATCGTGTCGACGAGTGGGGCGTATTCGCCTGAGCCTGCCCCCTTGGCGCAAAGGTCGTAGAACTCCTGAGGATAGCTCCAGATGACATCGACGTTGTGGGCCTCCTTGTCCACCTCGCTCGGGTTGAGAATGGGGATGACGAAGAGAGGCGCGTCCATCAGCCCACCGCTCTGCTCAGGGAGGTACAGCCGTGAGAAGTTGAGAAGCGGATCGAGGGCGAGCATTATTGCGTCCTCGTCGCCGTCGCAGTTCCTCCTCTTCGCCGCATGCCAAAGTGGGTGGCCGTAGCAGTTCCTCACCTTCGTGAAGCCGAGGAGCCTACCGGTTATAG
>CAZYUK010000026.1:0-11026 GCA_964650675.1 uncultured Candidatus Bathyarchaeia archaeon | reverse complement strand
AGCGCCTTCCCCTTGATGTCCCACAGCGCCATGTCGATGGGCGCCTTCGACATCGGGTAGGTCGGCGCGACATAGTCCATCTTCGCCCAGATGCCCTCAAGGTCAAACGGATCCATCCCCAAAAGCTGGGGCGCTATCCAGCCCCTTATCATGTCGACGATGACGGGCTGGGACTCAGGCGAGAGGGGCGGAAGGGGCGGCGCCTCGCCGACGCCGCTGATCCCGTCATCTGTGTTGACCCTTACGAGGACGAACTCGAACCAGCCTCCGCCGAGCTGCCCGTACGTGGCGAGGGTGAGCACCTTGCTCCTGGGCACCCTCACTGGTATTATCTCAACGCTCGTGATCTTCAAGGAATTCCCTGAATACTATCAACCCATAACCCTTAAAGCGCTTTTCGAAGCTGCCCCACATCGACGATACGGGCGATTAAAAGCCAGATCCCCTTGAAACCGAGGGCGCCATGAAACCCCTTCAAGCGTGTTTATATCTGATCTGATCCAATATTACACCAAAATGGTCTGCACGAAGGGTTGTTGATGCATGAAACTGAAGGGAAGTGAGACCGAGAGAAGCCTCCTGAAGGCCTTCGCCGGGGAGTCGCAGGCGAGGAACAGGTACACCTACTTCGCGAACGTGGCGAGGAAGGAGGGCTACGAGCAGATCTCCGCCATCTTCACAGAGACGGCGGACAACGAGAGGGAGCACGCTGAGCTCTTCTTCAAGCATCTGCAGGGGGGAGACGTCGAGATCACCGCATCCTACCCCGCGGGGGTGATAGGCACGACGGCGGAGAACCTCAGGGCCGCCGCCGCGGGTGAGAAGATGGAGTGGACCACCCTCTACCCGAACTTCGCTGATGTGGCCAAGGAGGAGGGCTTCGAGAAGATCGAGGAGACCTTCCGCGAGGTCGCCTCGGTCGAGGCCCACCACGAGGAGAGGTACCTGAAGCTCCTCAAGAACGTCGAGTCGGACGCTGTCTTCAGGAGGCCGAAGCTGGTCAAGTGGAAGTGCAGGAACTGCGGTAACATCATCGAGGCGGCTGAAGTCCCGGAGAAGTGTCCTATCTGCTATCACCCGAGGGCCTACTTCGAGCTCTTCGTCGAAAACTACTGAGACCCTCGCCCATTTTTACAGTTTTTTTGCTTTGTGGGTTGTCCGGATTTTATCTAGGTGTTTTTTTTTTGGTTCTGTTAATTGCCCCGGTCTTACCTGTAGTGTGAGCTCAAAATTTACACGTTTTTTCATCATTCCACAAAGCAGTTATTTCTACAAATTATAGGGATTTTCAGCTTTTCTGAATAAATAAAAGCGATGATTGGAAGTTGACGAGGAGAGCCCAAGTTCCTTCCTCTTTTTACTTACATCCATACCAGATATTGAGTGAATAAAATTTTAAGCAGACATGATGAGATTTGAACATAAAATCATCTAGTTCCCTAAAATGTAATTTTAGGTAATCCCTACTATCTGGTTCTTGAAGATAGTTTTGATTTCTACTTGCTGAACAAATTAGTAATTAACTAAAATGTTATGGGATTGTATTCACATCATCAACTTTTTTGATTAATCTCATTCTGTATCCCGTTTTCGGTACTTCGTAAATTATGTTTGACGCATAAGCGTTATATATGTAAACATACGTCAATTTACATAGGTGATAATTTGGGAGAACCGATATTGAGAGGGACGCGCTCAAAGGTAATCGTAGTTACCCTGGTGCTTCTAGCCACCTTTTTCGGTGGCGGGCTGTACGTCGACCTCCAGTCTAGGCAGCCTGCTCCACTGGGAGTCGACACCGCCAGCAACAAGCTCCAGCCTATCATCGATGCACACCCCTGGATGGGTGTAGGACTAAGCCAGTTAAACTTGACGACCGACGCGGTGCCGATCGTCGTAGTTAGTACCTATGGCTCGAAGAGTGATGGATCACTTTCGATACAGGCCGGCGACGGGTTGAATGCGATGACGGACATCATCCAGGACGAGGTCAACGCCTACTGTCAGAAGATAGGCTCAAAGTACAGATTCGACTTCGTTCCATTCCCCATACTCGGGACAGCTGAGGGCGTAAACGCCTCCATCCAGGCCTTCAACGATCTCGGCGTGAAGATGGTCGTGCAGGACTACTGGACCGTCATGTGGAAAGATGACCTTAAGACCATCCGAGACAACGGCATGCTCTATATCATAGGAAGAGACACCTCGGTGATCACAGACACGCTTAACGGAGTCTACGGGGTCCGACCCGAGATACTCACCAAGGGCGACTACTATTACGCCATCACAACGGCGAAGGGAGTTAAAGCCCTCGTCGTGCTGCAGAGAGACTTCAGCCAACTCTCGGCAGTTCAGCGCCAATCTATGCAGCAACAGACTAACCAATCAATGAATGGCTACGAAGCCCTCGGCGGAGTGATAGTTAAGAAGATTATTTACCCGCCGCCTGAAGAAGTCGACTTCTATATGGACATAGAGCACAACGCCAACTTCAGCCAGTATCTGAACGAAGCAGAGGCAGCGGTGAAGAGTGCCATAGCTACCTATGGAGAGGGCAAGGTTGGAGTGCTCGTGATCGGCGCCGAGATGAGCCCCCTCATCTACCAGAGCAGAGAGATGCCTAGCCTGATGAGCGTTCCATGGTTCGGCAGCGATCTCAACTCGGGAATAGGGGTCATTGGTGGTAGCCCCGCAAGTGAACAGGTCGGCCCCTACGCTGAGAAGGTGGGATTCTATATGCCGGTCGAGTCGGTGGAGAACAAAGTCGCTCTCGAAAAGCTCAGTGGAGAGCTTGCGGCGAAGATGGGTATGCAGAGTTACCCGTTCTCGCCCCAGGAGACGTCAAGGTACGATGGTTGCTGGCTCCTCGCCCTATCCGTCATCAAGGCGGACTCAACCGACCCAAAGAAGGTGGAGGCAGCCCTCCCCCAGGCCGCCGCGGAATACAATGGCCTCAACGGCAACTACGCGCTAAACGAGAAGGGAGACAAGATCAGCTACAGCGTAGACATATACAAGGTCTATGAGACCGAGCCAGGGAAGTACGCTCACCTCAAGTGCGGCAGCTATAACTCGTTGACAGGCGTGATCTTCGAGGACACTAAGCAGCCCCTTCACTAACCACTCTTTTAGGGGGAAGAGGGCGTAGTATCCTTTAGAGCATTCTTGGGATCGTCGGGTAGATTGCACCGCGCATGCAGAGATCCCCCAGATCCTTCTAGGTTTTCGAGCGCCAGGAAGGCTACGCAGATAATAAACAGGCTATTCAGGAGCTTCTCCGACAGCTACTTCTGGTCAATTATAACCATTTTAATAATCGTCGCGATGATATTCTCTGCAACAGTCTTTCCAGCTATCGGAAGCTCCATGAACAGGATCTCTCTAGAGTATAAAGGAAAGACTACGCCAGTGATTGAGATAAAAGCAGTCTTCCCCCAAGGATGGGGTACACGTTACTACCCGACATTCCTCAACAACCAAACCATCGAAGGAAGCTGGGATCCTTGGGTGGGCTACTGGAGATCGTGTTTCAACGAGAGCGACGTGAACATGATAAAGCGTCTAGGGGGGGTTGAAACAATCGTTCGGGTTCTGGACTATGAAGCCTGGTACCGGCCTGAGGTACTCACACCGGAGATGATCGCGTACACGCGCGCGAGACTCGAATATTACACAAGCATCAATAACAGTTTTTTGGATAGGGAGAGCTACCGTAAACGCGCCGCCTCCTGGAACATGACTCCGACCGAATACTTCACAATGACCTCCAGTTACACAAAGATGATAGTGATGTGCATTGACACCTCGGCAAGTAAAGACTGGAGCCTTGGATTCGGAGAGGCTTTAACTGAAATCTCCGAAGAGGATCTCAACAGCTCGATAGTCGTCAGCCAATTTATACTTCAAGACGATTTATCTCCCCTAAAAGTGGGGCAGAAAGCCCTCTTCTTAATCGGCCAAGAAGGCGAATACTCCCCTGGCTCTCCCATACGGTCAACCGAGATGGAGTTGAACGGGACCACAGTAAGCTACGACAAGAGACACGTTTACGAGTTCAACGTAACTTCATCATTTACGAGTGGTTCCACCTGGAATGGGAAGACTCCCGGTATCATCGCCGATCTTGACACATTCCTCCACATCTTGGAGAAGGAGAGGAACCCGGATGGGGCTCCCCTCCCAATCTACACAAGCCTGTTGGTGAAGCCCACCTCACCTACGGATTACGCGAAGGTGGAAGGCTATCTCCGGGGACTGTACCCGGGTAAAACCGTCTCAAGGGCAGGCACCGCACCCCTCAGCATCGACGAGAAAGCAGCCCAGGCGAGCACTGAGTTCTACAGTATGGCGTACCTATACACTTCAGTCTCAGCGGGTCTCGGGGTAGCCGTCCTCTTCGTGGAGGCCGTGCGCAACAGGAAGATGCTATGGCTCCTCAGGTCCCGAGGCTGGACAAGGCTCGATATACTGAGCTACAGCTTGGCCAAAGCCGCTCTTCTAGGGATAGCTTCCGGGGTCTTAGCCGCCCTTACAATAGAGGCTACTAAACCCTTGATAATTGACTCTCTAGCCCCCCAAGCTCTGATGAACGCTAGCCCCACAGTCGTCCCCCTGGTCCTGAGGGCTCTGAATGAGTCCATGAGCGGCTACATGATCTTCGTGCTACCCATTCTAGGGGTTACAGCCGCCGTTCTGTGCAGCGTCGCCTCAACGATTTACAACTTGATGACTAAGCCAAAGGGGAACCTTTATGATGCGACAAGCATCAGTGTAAATAGACCATAGTTTACAAGGTGTCTAGATGTCCTTCGAAGCAGCGTACCTTACGGGGCGGGAGCTCAACGTCTGGAAGCTTCGACGTGAGGGGTTGAAGCAGGCCGACATCGCTAAAAGGCTTGGAGTTCAACGCCAAGGTATCAACCATACTCTCGTCGGGATCGACTCTAAGATAGGTCAGGCCCTACAGGAGGCTGCGACGTTTAACAAACTAGATGTCTGGGGCGTCCACCTGGAGGAAGGCATAATGGAGGCTTTTAGTCAGGCTCACCAGGTCCCTGTGATAGTCAGCTTTTCGGAGGCAAATGGAGTGCAAGCCTGGTTCCTGTATGAGGGTAAGTGTGACGCCTGCAACAGACTGGGTCAGTGCAGGTCGATGTTGCTTGCTGAGGCCGAGGAGAGGGGTGTTAAGTTAAGCGACGAGGATAAGCGGCTTTCACCTACAAGGCTAACGAGAAAGATATTCACGAGATACTCGCGCATGATAAATGTTTGAGTATCAAAAATTATCCTTTGTGGGTTATCCGGATTTTATCTAGGTGTTTTTTCGTGGTTCTGTTAATTGTCCGGGTTTTAGACCTGTAGTGTGAGCTCAAAATTTACGCGTTTTTTCATTATTCCACAAAGCATTTTTTTTTACAATATTGAACTATTTCGCTTCTAACGTTGTAGGCCGCCCACATCTTTAAGTCACAGTTGTCCGGTGGCCGAGGAGCAAAGTCGCGAAAAGTGTATTCTTATATACGGATGAGTGCAATATCAGTGAAACTATCCGGGTCGAGTGTCTATGGAGACAAAGGAGGCTCTCGACAATATCCTGATGCCCAGGAGCGTCGCCGTCGTTGGCGCCAGCGCAGAGCCCATGAAGTGGGGCTACATGCTGCTGAACGCCGTCCAGAAGGGCGGCTTCCAGGGCCAGATCTACCCGATAAACGTGAAGGCCGCCGAGATCAACGAGATCCTCGGCCTGAAGGTCTACGCGAACGTGAGGGAGGTTCCCGGCGATATTGACTGCGCCGTCATCGTCGTCCCGGCCAGGTTCGTCCCCGGTGTCTTCCAGGACCTCGTCGCGAAGGGTGTGAAGGGCGCCGTCGTCATCACCAGCGGCTTCAGCGAGACAGGCGAGGAGGGTGCAAGGGCCATCGCCCAGATAATGGAGATGACCGAGGGCAAGCTCCGCTTCGTGGGCCCCAACTGTATGGGCGTCACCAGCAGCCCAGCGAAGTTCAGCGCCCTCATGGTCCCGTTCCTAGCCGAGAAGGGTGAGGTCGCCTTCGTCAGCCAGAGCGGCGGCTACGGCCTCCAGCTCTACCTACGCGCCAACGCGTTAGGGGTCGGCATAAGCAAGTTCATCAGCAGCGGCAACGAGACCGACCTGAAGGGATGGGAGTACTGCGAGTACTTCGGCGAGGACCCGGACATCAGGCTCATCGCGATGTACATCGAGGGGCTGAAGGAGGGCAGGAGGTGGTTCGAGGTCGCAAAGGAGATCACGCCCAAGAAGCCGATCGTCGCCATAAAGGTAGGCGTCACCGAGGCTGGGAGCAAGGCGGCGGCGAGCCACACGGGGAGCATCGCAGGCAGCGACAAGGTCTACGACGCGGCGTTCAGACAGGCCGGCGTGGTGAGGGCATCAGACGCCACAGAGATGTTCGACTACGTCAAGGGTCTCCTCTACAGCCCCCTGCCCAAGGGGCCCAACATCGGCATCGTCAGCAACAGCGGCGGCGTGGCTGTCGAGACCGCCGACAGGCTCGTCGAGAACGGCATGAAGATACCGACCCTGAGCGAGGCGGCTCAGAACGAGATCAAGGCGGTCATCCCCGCCTTCGGAAACCCGAGGAACCCCGTCGACCTGACGGCGAGCCTCGACATGAACAGCTTCCTCAACGTCCCCGGCATCGTGCTCAAGCAGCCCGAGATAGACGGGCTCATCACCATCGGACTGGGGACGGCCATCCTGAAGACGATGTTCCCAGACGTCGCTCCCGCGGACCTCGCAGGCATCTACAGCTGGCTCGACGGCCAACTCGTCCAGAGCTACAAGAAGTACGACAAGCCTGTGATAGTCATCGACCCCGCCGCGGATGTCGAGCCGGAGTCCGCGAAGATCATGGAGGCGCAGAGGGTCCCGGTATACACGACCCCTGAGAGGGCGGCTGACGTGATGGCCGTCCTCTACAGGCGTAAGCTCTACCTCGACAAGGTGAGGGTGGCCTAAGGAGGCGGCCCCATCCGTTTTTCCTTTCGATGAAAATTCATCAGCGAGTTTTAGGCAGTTTCTCCATCAGACTGTTTTTATACGAGGATCTGTTGAGCTGAGGGGGGTTTCAAAAGGTTAAAATATTATCATCCAGAATCCTTCTCCGCCAGCCCAAAGGCATGGATAATGGTGCGCAGTTTAATTGTCGTTTGAGGTGCGGGAGCTTCCTGATGTCATAAAGATCATCTCTCTCCTAACCATAGGCGAGGGCGTTCAGAGGAAGGTCCTATTGTCGAGGATAGACCGGCTCTGTGTTAGACGCGTCTGCCTCGACGTGAGCGACTTCGACAGAGCAGTTGACGAGATGGTGAAGGAGGGGCTCGTCGGCCTTAAGCCGGATGGCGCCGTCGAGCTGACGGACCGTGGCAGATCTCTGGCCCATGAGTGGAGGAACCTCCTACTCGGCGAGGAGCCGATCATGGAGCTCGTCGCGGGCTTGACGGACGGCTCCATCACGAGTCTCGTCGTCATAATATCCGCCCACCTCACCGGTCTCCCTATCGGGGTGACGACGTTCGCCGCCTTCCTCACCCTCTCATCCATGGCCCTGACTAACTTCAGCAGCTTCTTCCTCGGCGGCAAGACCGAGGACATCTCAGACATGGTCTCGATCCAGAACCTGATCAACTTCAGTCTGAGCGACATCCCGGATAGGGAGCAGAGGAGCAAGTCTCTCAGCCTTACGAAGAGCCTGTTCACCCTCCTTGGCCGGGAGATTAGCAGGATAAACCTCAAGGCCGCTGTCGTGAGCGGCGTCGTCACCTTCCTGGCCGGCATCATCCCGTTAGCCGCCTACCTAGCGCTCCCCGACCCGTGGGACCTCGTCCTCAGCCTCGGGATAGTCGCCGGCGTCGTCGGCTTCTTCCTCGTCCGCTATAGGGCGAAGAAGACGAAGGTCCCCTGGAGGGTGACGCTACTTGAGACTCTGGTGATAATCACGATGGCGGTCATAGCGTCCCTCTTCCTGGGGCAGGGCTTCTAGAACGTGCTTTTTTCAATAAAAAGTTGAGGATGGGGGGCACCGTCGCCCCATGACGCTTATCTGGCGTATATGACCTCGCCGTCTATGAGGACCTTCTCGACCTTTGTCCTCAGCTCAAGCGGGTCGCCGCTCAGGATTCGGAGGTCGGCGTCCTTGCCCTTCTCCAGGCTGCCGACCCTGTCGCCGACGCCGATGATCTCGGCCGGCGTGATGGTGATCGCCTTGAGGGCCACGTCGTAGGGGAGCCCCTCGCGGCAGGCTATGCCGGCGCAGATGGGGAGGAAGGCTATGGTCGAGCCCACCGCGTCCGTCTGTATTGCGAACTTGACTCCCGCCTCGTACAGTATCCTCGGCGTGTCGAAGCTGAGCTCCCTCATCTCCCACTTGCCTCGAGCGGTGAGGCTGGGGCCCCAGACGGCTGGCACCTTCTTCTTGGCGAGCCAGTCTGCTACCCTGTGCCCCTCGGTGGCGTGCTCCCAGCTCATCTGGAGGCCGAACTCCTCGCATATCCTGACGGCCGTCGCGACATCATCTGCCCTGTGGGCGTGGGCCCTCAGGGGTATCTCCTTCTTTATGACCGGCACGAGGGCCTCGAGCCTAGGGTCCCTATCTGGCATCTTTATCGGATCCTTCTGGGCCAGGGCCGCCTCCTTCTTCTCGGAGTAGAGGATCGCCCTGTTGAGCCACTCCCTGAGGACGCCGGCGACGCCCATCCTGGTCGAGGGCATCTTCTTGTACTCGACGCCGTAGACCCTCCGCGGGTTCTCTCCGAAGGCCACCTTCATCCCTGATGGGTTCTTGACGATCATCTCGTCTATGACCACTTTGGGGGCTGTCTTGACGATCACGCCCGTGCCGCCGATGACGTTGGCGCTTCCGGGCAGTATCTGAGCCGTGGTGACGCCGGTCTGGAGCGCCGCCTCGAGGCCGCGCTCATCGGCGTTCGCCTTGATGGCGTCTATCGCCCTCATCTGAGGGGTGACCGGCTCGGTCGCCTCGTTCCCGTCGCTGCCCGCCCAGCCGATCATCTCCTCCCAAATGCCTATGTGGCAGTGGGCCTCGACGAGGCCTGGCATGACGGTCTTCCCCTTAGCGTCGATCACCTCAGCGCCCTTGGGCACCTTGACGTCGGGTCCGATGTCCCTTATCTTCCCCTTGTCGATCAGGACGACGCCGTCCTCGATCACGCCCTTCGTGATGGTTAGAATCTTCCCGCCTTTAACAGCTAACATCTTGGTATCTCTTCAAGACTCCCTGAACTGTTCTAAATATCTTTAGTTTTCAGGGAATCTCCCATAGGCCGCCGTGGACCACGAGGAGACGCTCCGAGCCCAGGTCTTCATTTTCGGTGAATGAATCACCTAAGAGGCGGCGGCGTAACTACTCGGGAACTCGATTAAGAATAAAAATGGAAAGGGGAGTTGGTTCGTTTAGGACTTCTTCTTGAAGAAGAGGTCGTACACGATCATCGATCCTAGTATCAGCAGTGCGAGGACGATGAAGGCTGTCCTGTTCTCGGGCGGGTTGGGCGTGATTCCCAGCAGGAACTGCGCCCTACCGATGAACATCGAGAACCTCGTCAGTATCGTGTAGCCGAAAGCGGAGCCGAAGCCCGCCATCATCGTGTAGCGGGCGATCTTGTCGACGACCTTCATCGGCGCCGTCTCCCTGATCTTGGCTCCCGTGAACCAGAAGTAGAGGAGCACGCATGGCACCATGATGAAGAGCAGTATGTTGTTGAACGTAGTCAGCATGTTGGTTGGTACCCAGAGGTTAAGCCTGACCTGGGCCACGATCATGTCCCTGAACTGGACGAAGATGACGGCCCTCAATGCCAGGCCGATGCCCGTGCCCACGATGATGGACAGGGGCCACCTGTAGAGGTAGAAGTACTGTTTGATGAACCTGAAGTACCAGAGGATGCCCATGATGACGGCGATGGCGAAGCCGGCGAGCATCACGCCCGGCGTCGACCATCCACCCGTCGTCCACTGGTTTCGGACGTACAGTAGGTCCACAGACACACCGTAGCCGACGGCTACGCCGAGGTAGACCGACTCAGCGATCCTGTACCAGGCGGTGTCCCTGTATAGTATGCTGTAGATTGCCAGGGTGAAGAAGACGGCGGTCCATATCGCTAATAGGTCGACCATGTCACTTCTTCCCTCCCTTTGAGCTTCTGGAAGCGAAGTAAGCTATGTTGCCTAGGACGACCAGGATGACCACCATCAGGTGGGACATTGAAACCGCGTCCACGCCCGCCACGGCGAGCCCAGGTCTGTGTATCAGGTTCTCGTATTCGGCGCTCGAAGTCAATCCAGGCAAATACGCACTTACCTGACCTGACTGTATGTAGGGCGCTATGCCCGGCACGGAGACTCCGATGAGTCCAACTATCATCGGCACTGCGTACGGGGCCTGCCACTGGCGCAGCCACTCGGTGTAGCCAGGTGTACCAGTCTCGATGCTTATGATCAGGTCGATGTCAGGGGCCGTCCTTATGTTCGCCATTATCGGGTAACTCGTGGTGGGTTGCCCCCGTAGGAAGTCAGCTGATACGGTGCCCGTAATGTCCCTGGCGAATGAGGCCATGGCGGTCTCGCTGCCGGGTATATACCCTAGGTGGATCCAGTCTGTTCCATAGACCTTGCCATAGCTAGTCGGGTCGACTTGTCCAAGAAGTATGTTGAAGACGAGTGCCCCCTCAGTCCAGAAGGTCACAACTATCACCTTTATTGGCCTGGACCAGAGATGGCGCATGGTTGCTACAGTCATTGGGAATAGCTCAGGAATGCCCGATGTACCGTACATCGGTGCGAAGATCACTGTGCTGCCGGCCGGTATGTTTTCGATGTAGTTGTACCATCCTATCGACTCCTGGTTTATTGGGATGGGTAGGCCGAGTGGGTAGAGCAGGGGCGCGAGGACGAATATCCATGAGAGCAGGTATACCCACCTGCGGTCCATGTCCATGAACTTTTCAAGGAACGACATCTTACTGCTCA
>CAZYUK010000025.1:0-11163 GCA_964650675.1 uncultured Candidatus Bathyarchaeia archaeon | reverse complement strand
TCTTCCCCTTCTTGTCCATCAGGGTCAGAGGCGCGTCGTAGAACTCGACGTCCTTTCCCTGCTCAAGGAATAGGTGATTGGTGTCGATGTCTTTGAATGAGTCGGCCGCCTTCTTTGTCTCGTCGATGACCTTGTATGTCCGGTCTTTGACGATCTCCATGGCCTGCTGACTGGTCTTCAGCATCTTGCATATCGTCTCCGTGTCCTCTTTAGTCAGGGCCTTCGTCATCCCGCCGGGCACGGCCGTAACGGGGTGGATCTGCCTCCCGCCTACCAGCCTGTTGACGGCCTGTCCGAACTCCCTAAGCTTGAAGCCCGCCTCGACGAGCTCCCTGTCGCGCTCGATCATGGCTACGATGCCGCCCTTGTTGTAGGGTGTGCAGAGGAAGTCTGAGCATGCTAGGAGCACATAGTGGAGCGCGTGGTCCTGCACGTCGCTGGCCTGCATCATGAGCCTCCGCAGCTTTACGGCGTCCTCAGGCGGGGTCACGCCCCAGGCGTCCTCGACCGCCTTGACCGCGGCCAGCATATGCTGTGAGTAGCAGAACCCGCATATCCTCGTGGCCAGGGTTGGGACCTCCTCGCCAAGTTTCCCGCACAGGAAGAGCTCGAAGCCCCTCACCGGACCAGTTATCTTGAACTGGGTGCCCTCTAAGGCGTTCCGGTCATCGAACAGGAGCTTGAGCTCCGCGTGCCCCTCGATTCTGGTGATCGGCGTTATCATGATCTGGTTCGTCATATCGCTTCCCTCATATGTTTCCCGGCTGCGAGGCCAGGCGCTTCACGTAGGCAGCCAGGTCGTTGGGCGCCACGGCTCTCCACTTTATAGCTGGTCCCAGGCATCCCTCGCAGGGTGCGCCAGCCCTTGGACACTTCGCTCCGCATCCCGCCCTCGTGGCGTGGCCCATGCATATCAAACCCTGGTCCACAAGGCAGTTGTCCTCGTCGGGTATGACCGAGATGAGGCGCTTCGCCGGGTCAAGCGACGCCAGCTCCGGGTCCTTGTTCCTCTTCCTAGGGCACTCATCGCATATTATCTTGGCGGGCATCGAAGGCTCCTTCCCGCTCAGGATGGCAAGCACGGCGTCCCTCAGCTCGGTCGGGTCAGGAGGGCACCCGAGGAGCGAGTAGTCGACCTCGACGGTGCCGTCGATGCCGTGGAAGAACTCGAAGTACTCCGGGAGGTCGTCGGTGGGTATCTTGTTGTTCAGGCCGGGATTCAGCTTAACGTAGTACTGTTCCAGGAGATCCATTCTTGGTATGAAGTTCCCCTGCGCGGCGATACCCCTGTGGCAAGCGCATCCCCCAAGGGCGAAGACCTTGGCCGCCTTCGACGCGAATTTGATGAGGATCTCCTCCTCGTCCGTTTTCAGGATACCGCCCTCCACGATGAGCAGGTCCACATTCTCTTCGAGGTCCTTGGCGTCCATCAGCATGTGGCTGTAGAGTATCTGTACTACGTTCTTGTCCACGAGCTCTGGGAGGTCGTGCAGAGCGTCGAGGAGAGAGAGGTGGCAGCCTGCGCATCCTGTCAGTTGGAGGGTCGCTATTTTCACAGGCATCTCAGTTTGCCCCATGATTAATAGAATGGCCTCTCGGATAGTGGTACGATCTTCTTGAACTCGCCCGGCTTGAACTTGATCCCGTACTTCTTTGAGACCGATGCGATGTAGTCGGCGTCCTCCTTGGTCATCTTCTCGAGCTTTGTGTTCTTCCCAAGTGAGACTGCTTCGCCGGCGATGTATATTACGCCCCTGATCATGGTTTGGCCTAGGTCCTTGCCTGCGTTCCCCCCGATGATTATCGTACCGCCTACCATGTACATGCCCACCTCGTCCCCAACATCCCCACCAACGACTATGGTGCCCCCCTTGAGCATCTGGCCCATGCCATTCCCGACGTTTCCGTGGACCACGAGGCTCCCGCCGTACGAGTAGAGGCCGATGCCGTTTCCGGCGTTCCCCTTGATGAGTATCTCGCCTTCCCAGGCGTTGTCCCCAGCGTAGTCTCCTGCATTACCGTTCACTGTGATGCGTGAACCGTGGTTCATCATTCCGAGCCAGTCACCGGTGTCTCCCTCTATTGTGATCTCTCCTGACTTCAAACCGGATGCAAGACCGAAAATGTGGCTTCCATTGACGAGTTTGATCTTCTTCCCGGAAGCAATGCTCTCCTTAATCTTAGGACTCACGCCCCTCAGTTGCTTCCCTTTACAATCCAGGGTTATCTGTGAGCTCATTTCTTCTCGTCTTTACCGTGTTGTCTTATATAGTTTGTGATAGGACACGCGTATGGCTCACCGTTCTCGCGCGTGTGCCTGATCGGGGGAGCGTCAGCCATGCTTCCTGGAGGACATCAAGGTCTTCAAGTAGGCGAAGGTGCCTTTCTCGCCTAGGAAGGCCTAATGAAGCTCATCGGACGCGTACAATGAATAAATTGATAGCCATCGGATCATGAATCATTCGGGGGAGTGATACGCCTTAAGCTCAGACTCCGAACAGGGTAAACACGTCGTGATCGTAGGCCTCGGCACAGGCGGTCTTTTCTCCTCCCGGGCAGCCCAGCGGTATAATAGGAGCACATGCATCACAATCATAGAGAAACGCGATTACGACATGTTCTCTCCATGCGGGATCCCCTACGCCATAGAGGGGAAGGTCAAGGACTTCGAGGAACTGAAACACACGGTCCCCGTTACCAGGAACATGACCAAGCTCCTGAGGCACGAGGCGTTGAGGATCGACCCATCGGGGAAGAGGGTGGAGGTTAAGAGACTTGAGACAGGTGAGACCCTATGGATAGGCTACGACTCGCTCATCCTCGCAACTGGAAGCAGACCGAAGGTCCTTCAGATACCAGGCGGACGGGAACTACTGGGCAGGGGAGTGTACACCTGCTCAACGCCTGAGGAGGGCAGGATACTGCGAGAGGTAGCCCTGAAAAGCAGGAGGGCTGTTGTCATCGGAGGAGGAGCCATAGGGCTTGAGATCGCCCTTGCACTGAGGCACCTCGGGCTGGAGGTAGTAGCTACCAAGAGGACCCCGCAGGTCCTGGGAGACGAACTCGACGCCGACATGAGCGAGATCATCTCAAAATTCATAGAGTCCCAGGGGGTGAGGAACCTCTTCGGGAGGGGGATTGAGAGGATCAATGGCACTGACAAGGTTGAGTCCGTCGTTATAGCAGGTGAAACCATCCCGACAGACATCGTCGTAATGGCCACGGGTATAGACCCAGCCTCGAGGCTCGCCGTCGACGCAGGCCTGAAGGTGGAGAAGGGCGCGATCGTCGTCGATAAGAGGATGAGGACCAGCGACGAGGACATATACGCGATCGGAGACAACTGCCTCAGCTTCAGCAACATCGATGCCCAGCCCATCTCGGTCCCTCTAGCCACGACAGCCTATAAACAGGCGGCGGTAGCGGGCGTCAACGCAACGGGCGGAGACGCCGAGTACTCAGGCTCAATCGGGACCTTCGTCACCTACTTCGGTGGCCTCGAGGTTAGCTGCACCGGGTTTAACACGATGACGGCTGAGGCACATGGCTTCAAGGTAGTCTCCGGGCGGACCAACATGAAGACGAAACCTAACTGGATGCCTGACGCTCAGGAGATTTCGATAAAGGTAATCGTAGACGCGAATACCGGCCGCGTCATCGGGGGTCAGGCGATAGGCAACGGGGGTACAGACTGGCGGATAAATATCGTAGCCCTCGCAGTAAAGAAGCGGATGACCATCCAGGAGCTGAGCACGATCGAGCTCGCATATTGTCCCGCCGTCTCTGACCTCAATGACCCCCTGATGATGGCTGTCGACGCCGCGATGAGGCGACTCGAATCGGCTCAGAAAAAAGCCTGAATTTTTTCCCATCTTTATAATATGAACTCGACAGCCCCACGATGGGTTATTCATCTAAAAAGATAGATAAAAATGAAATGAGGGAGATGGCCTAGAAGAACTCCTTGCCATCCTTCTCAACTAATCTGGCCCAGTAGGCGTCGACGTCGTCCTGTATCTCCTTGACCTCGTCGTCTGTGATGTGCCTGAACCTCCCCTGCATCTTGAGGACGTCCCTCACCGGCTTCAGCTCCTTCGGCTTGAAGGTGATTTTCAGCTTCTCGCCGTCGATCACCTCGTATAGGGGCCAGAGGCCGCTCAGGACCATCTCCTTCCCGATCTTGACTGCGTATTGGGGCTCGAACCTCCAGCCGGTCGGGCAGGGGGCTGAGACCTGTATGAAGCGGAAGCCCTTCACGTTCTTCGCGTACTCGAGCTTCCCTATGAAGTCCTCGGGGTAGGCGACGCTCGCCGTGGCCATGTAGGGCACCCTGTGCATTGCGACGACCGCCGCGACGTTCTTCCGCCTCTCCTTCTTGCCCCGGCTGAACTCGCCCACAGGCGTCGTCGTCGTCTCGGCGTACCTCGTCGTGGCGCTGCTCCTCTGGCCGCCAGTGTTCATGTAAGCCTCATTGTCGTAGCAGATCCAGAGGACGTTCTCGTTCCGCTCCGCCGCGCCTGAGAGGCCCTGGAAGCCGATGTCCACGGTGCCTCCGTCCCCGATCAGGCCGGTGACGATGGCGTCTTCGCGGTTCATCCTCTTGAACGCCCTGCTCAGGCCGGTCATCAGGGGGCCGGCCCCCTCGAAGACCTCTGCGTAGATGTTCGGCTGGTACATGTTTTCGAAGGCCGGGCCGCAGCAGGCGACCTCCTGACGTACCATCCTACCCCCCAAGACCTTGCTGACGATCCGGGCCACCGTGGCGCCCGTGCATCCCTGGCAGGCCTGGTTGGCGGGCACAATGTACTCCTTCTCGTCGAGCTTCACAAGCGGTACAGGTTTACTCATACCATCATCCTCCTCAGACCCACTCCGCGGCGGCGGAGGCCTCGGCTCCGCTGGCAGCCTTCAGCGTATTCTCGGCTATCTTCATGATGTCCTGAACGCGCACCTCCTTCCCGCTCAGGCCGGCGTGGAACTGTAGGGTCCTCGGCCTCTCCTCGACGTCGTAGATGGCGTTCCTTATCTCGCTGAAGGCCCACCCCCCTGTCCCTAAGCTGATGTTCCGATCTATGACCCCCATCGCCCTAACCTTGGGAGCGATGCGCTGAAAATCATCTGCGGGGAAGGGCTTGAACGCCTTGAGCTTCACCAGCCCGACCTTCTTCCCGTCGGCCTGAAGCCTGTCGATGGCGACGCGGGCCGTGCTTGCAATGGTCCCAGCTGCTACTATGACGGCTTCGGCGCCCCTCGTCCTGTATTCCTCGACTAGGCCGTCGCCGTAGCCACGGCCGAACGCTTTCCTGAAGTCGTCGTTGACCTCCTTGATGACCTCTCTTGCGTTCTCCATCGCCTGCTGCTGGTCCCTCCAGCGTTTCTGCGGGTCCTGCCCGACCCCCCACTGGGCCATCAGGAGCCTGCGGCTCTCCTCTCCCTGGTCGGGCATGAGAGGTATCTTGCTCTTGTACGGTGGCAGGAAGGCGTCGACCATCGCCTGGTCCGGGATATCTATGGGCTCGTCTGTGTAGCTGAGGATGTATCCATCCCCCGCGAATATGCAGGGGAGCCTGACGCGGTCGTCCTCCGCCACCTTGTACGCCATTATGCCAGTGTCGAGGATCTCCTGGCCGTTCTCGCACTCGAGCATCATCCAGCCCGTCTCGCGCTGGGCCATCATGTCGCTCAGGTCAGGGTCCATCCCCTTCGTTCCCCTGTGCATTATGGCCATTACGAGGGGTATCCTGCCGTTGCTCGTTGCGTGCATCGGGTGGTGCATGTACAGGAGGCCCGGCCCGGCCGTCGCGGTGAATGCTCTTACGCCCGCCGCCTCAGCCGTTAGCGCCGACGCTTGGGCTGAGAGCTCGCCCTCGGTGTTGACGAACTCGGCGTCTATCTCGCCGTTCTCCACCATGTCCGCTATGTACTGGACGATCGTCGTCTGCGGCGTGATCGGGAAGGCGGAGATGTATTTCGCCCTCACCAACCTGGCCACGTGTGCGACGGCCTTGTTGCCGACCATCACTTCAAACTTCTGTGACACGTTCATCCTCCTCCTATATTGTCTCCTGGACCCAGTCGATCGCCTTAGTAGGGCACTCCTCGAAGCAGATGCCGCACCCCTTGCAGAAGTCGTAGTTCACCACAGCCTTGTTCTCCTTCATTACTATGGCGACTTCGGGGCAGAGGATGTAGCATCGGCGGCACCCCACGCACTTGGAGTCGTTAAAGACAGGGCGGTACAGCCTCCAGCTGGAGACGTTCCTGGAGAACCGGTCCTCCCTCTTAACCTCCTGCGCCTTGATGCCGGAGACGTCGACGGGCTCGGTCGCTACCTCGTAGGCCCTCTGGATCGCTTTCACGTTCATGTCGGCGATGCGTCCACTCCACTGGTGCCTCGCCGCCTCCTCCAGTGACTTCATCGTCACGATGCCGGTGACCTTCGCGAAGGCCCCCAGGATCGCGGTGTTGGTTATCGGCCTCCCGATCGTCTCCATCGCTACCTTGGTGGCGTCTACCGTGGCGACCTTATAGGGTCCGCCTATGCCGGTCTCGAGCCCCCCGTGAGGGTGGTTGATGAGCACGAGCCCGCCCTTCTTCAACCCCTCCGTTATGGGGACGGTCTTTCCGAGGAGTGGGTCGAGGACGACGACCATGTCCGGCTCATGGACGAGGTCGCGTTCGTTTATCCTCCCCTCGCTTACCCTGAGGAACGAGACGACCGGTGCGCCGCGCCTCTCGGTGCCGTACATCGGTATGCCGAGCGTGAATTTGCCGTCGTAGTACAGCGCGGTGGAGAGGACCCTGACGCCCGTGACGGCCCCCTGGCCGCCCCTCCCGTGGAACCTTATCTCCATCAAACTTACCTACCCCTCTCGAATCCGTTTGTATAACCAGTAGGACCATATAACCCTTTAGTTGAGACTTAGGAAAGTCGCCTTGCTCGATACGGGCTCTGAGAGCCGTCATTTGACTATAGAACACTTAAGTCGGCCGGATGCTACTCGACCCTGTGGAGATTAGGAATGGCAAAGGAAATGATAGCCTATTGTGGCTTGGACTGCCTCTCATGCAGGGCTTACAAGGCCACGAAAGAGAACGACGTGGAGAAGCTGAGGGAGACGGCTGAGCTCTGGTCCGTCGGCGAGAGCGAGAAGTACGTGGCCGAGGATATACCCTGCCGCGGCTGCTTCAGCGACAGGCTGCACAAGTTCTGCGCCGTCTGCCCTGTCAGGCTGTGCGGCAGGGGGCATGGGGTCGAGAACTGCGCCGGCTGCGGGGACTATCCATGTGACAAGCTGGAGAGGCTCTGGGCCGGGTTCTCCACGGCCTCCGGCGCTGTCGCTAAAACGAACCTCGATAAGCTGAGGGGCAATAGTCATTTGACGGGTCAAGCCATAAATAAGCCACGCTAAAAGGGTATCACATGACGATCTTCGAGGCCCTTCTCAGAGTCAGACACGACTGCCCATTCATCCGCCTGACCTCAAGGTACCCCTCGCTCAAGATATACGGCTGGTGCAACAAGGTCCACGAGGTTCTTGAGGTGGTCGTGGGAAGCCCAGAGGAGTACGAGGCGGTACTCGGCGAGGTCGCGAAGATCGCCGATGTCCTGGACGAGTCGCCTGAGAGGCAGGAAGCGCACCTGATAACCTCGACGTGCTTCTGCACCCCAGACAACTCAGTCGACCTGAACATCGGCGACCTCAACATCATAGAGATACAGCCGACCGTGAACGAGGGCGGCTGGGAGTACTACAGGGTGATAGCCTTCAAGCACGAGGACCTAGCCACCCTCATCGAGAGGCTCCAGGGGAGGGGCTTCGAGCTCGAGATGCTCAGCAAGACCCCGTTCGAGGGCTCGCTCTCGAGCACACTCCTATCCACCGACTCAATATTCTCGCCCCTCACCGGGAAGCAGATGGAGGCGCTGACGAAGGCGTACGTCCACGGCTACTACAGGCTGCCGAGGAGGGCCGACGTGAAGGAGATAGCCTCGAGGGAGAGGGTGCCCAGGACGACATTCCAGGAGCACCTCTCCAAGGGGGAGAGCAAGCTGATCAGGTCGCTGATCCCGTACATGCAGCTGTATAGGCAATATCCGGCGAAAGGGCACCCCCACGATTGAGTAACATCGGTGTATGGAGGAAAGAGGAACCAATAACCATTGGGAGGCGATGATAAACGGCGAAGTTGGTTACCACCCAGGAAATCAAGAAGTACGCGCGGAGCGTAGGGGTCGCTGAGACAGGCATAATCTCCCTTGAGCGCCTAAGGACCCTGCCGACAGGCGACGTTGAGGACACGAAGACGCTCAGGGGCGCATCAGAGGAGCTCCCTTCTGTGAGGTCGGCCATCGTCCTCGGGTATCTGGTCAAGGACGGCATCCTCAACGTGATGTCTCGAGAGCCCAGCCTCGGGGACGGTGTAGGTGACAGGTGGGGTGCGGAGTTCCACCAGCTCTACGGCGAGATCGCCATGAACAAGGCGTGGATGGTCGCCGACCACCTGAGGCGGCTGGGATACGAGGCGAGGCCTTCGAATAGCATCGCGTTGAAGAGGGCCGCCGTCCTCTCCGGCCTCGGGAGGCAGGGGAAGAACACCGTGGTCATCAGCCCTGTCCACGGCCCCAGGCTCAGGTTCTCCTCTGTGCTGACATCGGCCGAGCTGGAGCCGGATGAGCCGTACACCGTAGACCTCTGCAGGGACTGTGATGTATGCGTCAGGGCCTGTCCCACGAAGGCGCTGAGGCCATACGAGATCGACATCAAGAGATGCATGGTCTACGCCTCTGAGAACCCAGGCTCCGACAAGGTTAAGGATGACGTCAGGGAGCTTGAGCGGAGGATGATCAAGAGGCCTACGCCAAACAGCTTCCTCGAGTGCACCATCTGCCTCGACGCCTGCCCCCTGGGCAGAGAGAAAAACGCCGATTTAGAGTGACCCGAAAAGAAGTTTCAAAAGAGCGCTAGCGATCATTCCAACTGATGGAGAGTTCACGTTGACCAAACTACTTTTCGATGGTGTGAGGTCGTTCAAGCAGCTCAAGAGGCTCGCCGTCGGCATAGGCACGAGGCCGAGCGGGACCGAGGAGGAGAGGAAGGCGGCCGAGTACGTCGCCTCCGAGTTCGAGGCTATGGGGCTCGAGACGTCCGTCGAGGAGTTCGAGGCCAAGACGGCCAAGGTGGTCTCGAAGAGGCTTGAGGTGCTCGAACCCTACCACGAGGATGTGCCCTGCGAGGTCATGCCGCTCTTCGGTGGGACAACCCCCGAGGGAGTTGTCGGCGACCTGATCTTCATGGATACCGCAGACGAGGAGTACCTCACGCCCGAGGTGGAGGGGAAGGTCATACTCACCTCCGCGATCCCGAGCAACAGGAAGAAGGCGTACGGCATCCTGTCGAGGTTGAAGCCCGCCGCGATGATCGTCATCGAGTCCTCGCCGAGGATACCGGCCAAGAACCTATACGGAAGCCTGACCGTGAAGGAGAGGTTCGGCGAGTTCCCGACGGTGAGGGTCACCTACGAGGACGGCCTCAAGCTTCTCGAGAAGAAGGCGAGGAGGGTGCATGTCGTGGCAGTGGCTGAGGAGGTCAAGGTCAAGTCACGGAATGTGATAGGCGAGCTGAGGGGGAGCGAGAGGCCAGATGAGATCGTCGTCGTCGGCGGACACTACGACACGGTGCTCGAGGTCTCAGGCGCAGAGGACAACGCCGGGGGCACAGCGATCGTCATGGAGCTTGCGAGGGTCTTCAAGGGAAAGGGCACCAAGCGGACGATACGCTTCGCCGCATGGGGATGCGAGGAGATCGGCCTATTGGGGAGTAGGGCTTACGCCTCGAAGCTGAGGGAGGCGTCTGAGAGGGCGAAGAAGGAGGACGAGAACGCGGAGACCGAGCTTGACAGGACACTCCTCTGCATAAACCTCGACGTCCACGGCGCATACATCGGGACGAACGAGGCGAGGGTGCTCGGGCCGCCCGAGCTGACGGCGTCTGTCAAGCTCCTCTCGAAGGAGACCGGAACCGCGTTCACTGTGGAGGAGAGCGTCCCCTCATCGGACGCGACCTCACTCTCCTCGGTTGGCGTCCCGAGCGTATCCTTCGCAAGGCGCGCCCCAACCAACGTGCTCATGCACAGCACGGAGGACAGGGTCAAGTGGTTGAGCCCGAAGACGCTTCAGGCCCAGGGGGAGTTCGTCGAGCTATTCCTCGACAGGTACGTCGCCAAAGCGGCAGCATTCCCGTTCGAGAAGACGATACCGGACAAGCAGAAGAAGGACATCGAGGACTACTTCAGGCGGGCGCTGAGGAAGCCGCCTTAATCCCCGAGCTCCGCTCAAGCTTTTAAGGGCGCCCCACCCCTATCTTGACGATTATCATGAAGCTGGTCGTCTACGGTCAGAGGAGGAGGCTGGGCTGCCTCCAGGAGGACGGGTCGATCGTCGACCTCAACCACGCCTACGCCGCACTGCTCGCGGGCAGGGGCGTCCCCCATCCATGCGAGAAGGCAGATGTGAAGGTTCCCCCATGCCTCATTTGCTTCATCGAGGAGGAGGACGAGGGGCTGAAGGCCGCAAAAGAGGCGGTAGCCTACGTCAAGAAGGGGCACAAGGTCGGCCCTGACGGTGAACAGCTCGTCTTCAAGGGCGAGAAGATACACGCCCCGCTTCCGAGCCCCGCGAGTAGGATAGCGATGGTAGGAGCCAACTTCTACGACCACTCGGTCGACGTCGCCAAGATGCAGGGGAGGCCGACCACCGTTGAGGAGCTGAAGAGGCAGGTGGCCGCAGGGACCTACAACGCCTGGGGCTTCTGGAAGCAGGCTAGGAACGTGGTGGGCCCGGACGCCGAGGTCCCCTACCCGGCCAGGACGCAGCGCCTCGACTACGAGGTAGAGGTAGGCGCGGTCCTGGGGAGGAAGGGAAAGGACATTAAAGAGGAGGAGGCCGCCGGCTACATCTACGGATACACGATCGTCAACGACCTAAGCATACGAGACGGCCCCAGGACGGGCGGCCCTGACGGCTTCTTCTTCGCGAAGAACTTCGACGGATGCGCCCCCATGGGCCCATGCATAGTGACTGTCGACGAGCTCGGCGACCCGTATGGGCTGAGGCTGAGGCAGGCGGTGAACGGGAAGGTCAGGCAGGACGGCTCGATGGAG
>CAZYUK010000024.1:0-11390 GCA_964650675.1 uncultured Candidatus Bathyarchaeia archaeon | reverse complement strand
GGCATGAGGGGAGCGAGAGGGGGGATAGACCACGTCGAGATCGACCCTGATACGCTGATGGCGAAGGTATCAGTCATAGAGGGGGGTCGACCGAAGGGGATCTGTGGCTCTGGCCTGATCGACCTCGTGGCTGAGCTCTTCAGGGTAGGCTTGATGGACTTCACCGGGAAATTTGTCCCTAACTCATCCAAGCTCGTGAGGGAGGGGAAATGGGGGCTCGAGTATGTCGTGGCCCCGGCGGAGGAGACTGAGATCGGGCGGGACATCGTCCTGACACAGGGCGATCTCGACTACGTGATAGACTCCAAGGCCGCCGCATGCGGCGCCATAACCGTCCTGATGAAGAAACTAAAGATTGGAATAAACGACGTAAAGAACGTCTATTTTGCCGGGGCATTCGGCTCCTATACGGACCTAAGCAACGCGACGAGTCTAGGCATCTTCCCGGAGTTCCCCAACGCCACATTTCACCCAATAGGCAACGGCTCCCTGGCGGGGGCATACATCACGCTCATGTCGATGGGGAAGCGGAGGGAGGCCAGGGAGATAGCCGCAAAGACGGTCTACGTAGATCTCCTCGTCGACGTCGAGTTCATAGATGAGTACTCGAAGGCACTCTACATCCCCGGCGCAAAGGAGTATTTCCCGACGTACGCCAAGAATAACGACGGCGTCAAGGACAGCTGAAAAAATCAAACTTTATCACTTACTACAACTAAAATTAGTCGTCACAATGTCAGTGAAAAACGATAACATCGTCGTAGTAACGGGAAGGGGGGGGACGGGGAAGAGCACGTTTACCTCCCTCATGGCCCGCTACCTGGGGGAGCTCGGACTAACCCCGGTGCTTTTAGTCGATTCAGATCCGGATGAGAACCTGGCGGAGATGATGGGCATCGACCTGAAATCGCAGAACAAGAAGTCGATAGCCGATGTACTGGCCAAGATTCTTGAGGAGAAGAGGATGTCGAAGATGGTCGGCATGAGCCCCACCGACAAGATTGAGCCCTTCATCTTCCAGGAGACCCTCTACGAGGGTGACAGCTTCTTCGACTTCATCGGCGTAGGAACGAAGTGGGTAGAGGGCTGTTACTGCCTCCCGGACCACTCCCTCGGCCAGATAATGGAGAAGTGGGCGAGGAACTACGCCTATATCCTGGTAGACTCTCCAGCCGGAGTCGAGCACCTGAACCGGAGGATAACGAAGAGGGTCAAGGACGTCTTCAACATCCTCGACGCCTCGAAGAAGAGCATCGACAACGCGAAAAGGACGTACAGAATCATGAGGGAGGTTGGGATAACCTTCGACAACTACTACCTCGTCGGTGGACACACATTCTCGCAGATCTTCGAGGAGGATGCGAGGAAACAATCCTACACATATTTGGGAAGGATAGAGTACGATGAACTTGTAAGAGACTATAACATCGAGGGCAGAGCCCTGCTCGATCTCCCCGAAGAATCGAAGGCATACAAATCAGTAAAACAAATCGTAGAGATGGCAGGGTATAAGGGGAAGTGATCTGATTTTTCATCGGTTTTAAGTTCAGCGGAGTGAGTCAGGCATGAAAATCGCGGTGGCAGGTAAAGGAGGTGTCGGCAAGACCTTGATCTCCAGCACACTGGCTAGATTACTGGCAAGAGATGGATACAACGTTCTTGCTATCGACGCAGACCCGAACATCAATCTCGCGGCCGCCCTCGGTGTGCCCAAGGGAGAAGCTGATAAAATAATTCCGATATCAGAGAACGACCTCCTCATCAAAGAAAAGACCGGCGTCGCGCCCGGAGAGTCAATTGGCAGAGTATTCAACATGGCGCCGAAAGTGAGTGATATTGTTGAGAAATTTGGGATCGCTGCCCCTGATGGGGTCAACCTTCTCGTCATGGGGACGGTGAAGGCCGGGAACTCAGGCTGCATGTGCGGGGCCAACGCCCTCCTGAGGGCGCTGATTCAGCACATACTGATCCAACGAGGAGAAGTCGTCGTCATGGACATGGAGGCTGGGCTGGAACACCTGGGGCGTGGCACAGCGAGGAGGATGGACGTGATGCTCGCGGTGGTTGAGCCTAGCATGAAGGCGATCGAGACGGCAGGCAGGGTGATGAAGCTCGCGAGGGAGATAGAGGTCAAGGGTGTCATCGCGGTGGGGAACAAGGTCAGCTCGGGGGACGAGAGAAACCTCATAGAGCAGGCGATGAAGGAACTGCAGATACCTGTCGCCACCTATATCCCATTCGATAGGAATGTCTCAGATTCAGACATGAGGGGAACGCCGCTCATAGATTATGAACCTGAAACCCCAGCCGTACTCGCCATTGCCCGGCTTAAAGAATACCTCGAGAGGCACTACAGCCTCTAATCTCCAATCCTTTAAACCTGTAACACCTCAGATTAAGAGGCGAGGCCCAGATAACCACAGGCAAGGTCATTGATTGAGACTCAAGGTTAGGAAGATTAAAACGGGATATTGGAAACCCGGGACAAACGCCATTAATGAGATAACATCAGCACTTTCCAATGGATTAGACGACGGGGACATCGTCGTCGTTTCAGAAAAGGCATTAGCCACCGCTCAGGGATTGGTGATAGATGAATCCGAGATCGAGCCAGGGTCGATGGCCAGGCTCATCGCGAAATATTGGGAGCGTAAGGTGTGGGGGGGCCCCCTTGGTCGAATAACGAAGCTGAAGCAACGTACCCTTGAGAACCTCAGGAATTACCCCATCATGGAAGGCGCGGCTCACAAGCAGCTGGCCCTCAGGAGGATGGGGTTGCTACAGGCTCTCAGGCACTATTCTGAGGGGGGGATAGATGCTAGCAACCTACCCTACTCATTGGTCAGCCTCCCTCTCCCCAACCCCCGAGAGACTGCAAGCCTGATCATGGAAACGTTGCAAGAGGTGAACGAGAGAGATGTCACGGTGATGATAGTTGATGGTGACGCCACCTTCTCTTGGAGGAACCTACACCTCGCCCCCAGGCGGGTAAATTTCCCGGGACTGATCCACGCCGGTGGTTTCCTGATTTTTGTTGTTGGAAGGTGTTTAGGTTTAAGGGCTAGGCCGACACCCATCGCATACGCCGGTGAGGTGATTAACCCTGACAGAGCCCTGTGGCTCGCGGCGGCCGCAAATAGAGCCAGAGGATCGGGGGCCGGTGGAACAGTTTGGGGGATGTCAAGGCGGTTCGGGACTAAGCTGAACGGAGTTTCACTGGACATGTTGGAGGAAGTCGAGCATGTACCAGTGGTCGTCTTGAGATTTACGGAGGATCCTCAGAAAATATCCTCATCCTGAACGTACGATCTCCCCAGCCTCAGCGCGATCTCCGCCTTCTCCAGCTCACGACCCAAGTATGCGGCGTGCTCGAGCTTCTCGACCATTTTCTCCCTTATGATCGTTTGATATAGCTCGGTCGCACTGTCCCCCTCAACTATGGTTGCGGGTTTTCGGTCACCGTGACGATAATAAATGGCCTCTATTTTTTTCATATCTCTATCGAGCTGAATCTTGAACCAGCCTAGCTTGTCCCTGATGAAGTGAATATCCTTGAATGCCTCGCGGACCTCCGTCTCATCTCTTATGACAGGGGGCTCCTCTATCCACCTCTTCTCCTTCAATAACAAGAGGTCGATGCCCAAATCTTTGGGTAAGATCGACTTCCGCCTCGCTAAAAACATCATTTTAGATGCAGTGGAGAGCTCGCGGACGCTCCCCTTGGCCTTGACGCTGAACTCCGGCGTGAATAGGATGTCGGCGCCCAACTCATAGGCCAAGGCTGTTAATAGCCCGTTGACTCCGACCGAGTCCACATCAATAAGCTCCGTGACGTTGCCTAAACCGAAAAGTACAGGTGTTTGCCCATCCTCCTCACGGAAGAGCTTGTAGGCGGTGAGAGAGTTCATCAGACCAGGCTGAAAGGCTGGCTCGAGGACCGGGTCGGCGATGACCTTGTTCAAGCCTAAACGTCTTGCCTTTTCTATGTTCCTAATCAAATCAGCCACCCGCCTCGGAGCATTTTTCGCCAAGATCCCTCTCTTCATGTTCGATGGGAGTACGACGGTCGGAGTCTCTGACACCTCTGCACACACCTCCGTGATGTTCCCCGCGTCTACGCTGAGCACAAGATCTACCTCAGACTTGATTGCGGATTTTATCTCCGACACATCAAGCGTATCCACACTGATGGGGAGATTCACCGAAGCTCTGAGGACATCGACGATCTCTGCGACCCTTTCTGGAGTGGGTCTCCCCGCTATCATGCCTACGTCGATTATCTGGGCACCCTCCGCCTCGTAGTACCTCGCGAGTCTAGCTACATCATCTAGTTTCCTTTGGGGAGCATTCACTATCTCTGCTACGACGGGAATAGGGAAGCCGTGCCCGACGGGGACAGCTCCGTCACCCGATCCGATGACTAATCCTCCACACTTAGGGTGAATCTCGCGCCAGTTCGTCATGACCTCCTTCAGCTCCGTCTCGACCTTCTCCCTGATCATGTCTCTGGCAAGTTCTGACGCGGGTGTCGTCTTAGACAGGTTCAAACCTTCCATGAAACATATCGCGAGGTCAGCGGCATGCACTGTACCCTTGAAAGTCGGTATGCCGGTAGCCTTCTCGACCGGCGATACATCACCCTGGACCGAGCCGGGCATCAAAATCATGTCATAGTCATGAAGATTCCTTTTTTTGAGGAGGTTGGCAGCGAACTCAGGTGTAATGAAGGCGGCTACGGTTATTGGCAGCGGTACAACATCGATATCCCTGCCTGTCTCCGAGGCTGAGCGTCTCACCGTGTCCTCTGCCAACGATCCTGTAACAGCTAGGATCCTCAATGTCAATCCAGGCCCTGATTAATTATGGTGATCAACTAGTAATTCTAATTTTAGCGCCATCGTTGTTGGGCCCCGTGTAGAAGGCGCTTCCTCTTCTGCCCTCCGAGTTAAGGAACTTGCTCAGCCTGTCCTTTACAAGTTTAGCCTGTCTCTCGTCCTCGACAAGGCCGTAGAATGCTGGTCCCCAGGAGCTTTGGCCCGCCCCGTAGGCGCCCGATTTTAAAAGGAAACTGATGCCCGCCTCGATCAGTGGATGACTATAGCGACCGCCCTGGACCTTGAGCCAATACTCCCCGAACTTGTAGTCGATTGATGTCATCGCCTCCCCGAAGACCTTTATGTCTGTGTCGATGATGCTCGGGATCATCTTGATTAGAACAAGCCTTGCCACCTCGCCCATGAGTTCCTTGGATGGTGGCTCAAACATGCTGAACGCCTTCTTTTCGATCTGGCCACTTATATTCTGGTTTATCTCTGGGACGCCTATCACGAAGTGCCAGTTCTTGGGGATATCATGGTGGAAAATCAGTGGCGGTATCGAATTGAGATTATCTGTCACGTGGCCACCGTCAACTATGAATCCACCATGTTTGAAGGCCTGCGTACCTATGCCTGATATCCTAGACCGCGATAATTTCATCGCAATATCTTCAGCCGAGAGGCCTAGGTCGTAGATCCGTGAAATCGCCGAACCTACCGCGAGGGCGAGTTGAGTGCCCGATCCGAAGCCCTGGTGTTCCGGTATATCTGAAATGATCTCGAACTCCGCGCCTGAATCGACGCCAGAGTCCCTGATGATCGTGCCTGCGAACTCGAGTACTCTATTTGCGCGGGGGCCCTTTGCTTTCAAGGTTTTCGCGGGTGAGGCTTTCAGGACGATCTTAGGCTCCTGGATGGCGACGCCTATGCTCCCGTGTATTCTTCCAAGGTCACCTCTCATGTCGACTATGCTGAAATGGAGCCTCGATGGCGTCGTCACCCTTACTTCTATATTTGACTCCCCCAATGATTGATCATTTTTTCAAGCTTTTTTACGATCCTCGCCTCGGACGAATCCTGAGATGAAACCCTTGATATTATTTCTTTGCATCTGTTGAACCTGCCTATATGCTTATCAGCTGATTTACGATTTTTCAGGCAATATTCAATATGTGTGGCCTGGATGATCGCCTCAATCGCCTGGGCTCTTCCCCTACTGAAGACGATTGGGACTTCTTTTATCAACTTGACTGAGGAGGCCTCCCCAATAAATGAAGGGCGCTCTTCGTCGATCTCCTCCATCCTCGAAAATGTCAGGAAAACGACCGCATCAGCCTGCTTGATGGAGTTGTCATGATTGAATATTATGGGATGAGAGCCAAGTTTTTCTTCCTTAAAGGCGGTGATTAGGAAAATCTCGGGATCGTTTATTATATTCACGCAGGCTTCTCGACTACGATTCAGGTTGCAATATGTTTTACTCGACTTATACGGTCTTATTTCGAGCTGAACCGGGCCTTTCCGAATAATACCCATCGGTGCTGGGTTGATTGATCCGTCCGAGTTCAGTGTTGTCAGAACCGTCTCTGCTGTACTTCCCATGTCGAAGCCGATCTTGTCTAGGGCCTCCTCGAGGCTCCGAGCCTTGATAGGCGTCATTCTTCAGGAATACTCATCCCTGGAAAATAAAGATCATCGATCAAGCATTTCAACTGGTATGAGGTAGTTTCCAGAAGAGCCGAGCACAACCCTGTAACGCTTCTCATCGTTAAGAATATACTCCTCAACCGTGCCTCTGAACTCGACGAGGTCGTCCTTCACGGCCTGCTCCGTGAATTTGCCACGGAAACTAAGCAACTCTGATACTTCCTCGTCAACCTTTGGATCAACGAATTTTAGTTCGCATATCCTATATCTGCATGGTGTAAATATCGAGTATTTGTCCTCGGAGACTATTCCTCTGCACCTCGCCGTATGAATTGGTTTCGACGAAGACTCAATATCCCTAGGCTCTCTCACAAGCCGCACGAAATACTCGGTCTTAAAATAGAGGCCGTGAAGAATCTTCCTCGCCTCGATGTCAAAGAATTTTCTGGGGTCTAGGCCTGTATCTCCCCATCTTGACATCACGACCTTCCTAATCTCATCCCCATGATAAGCTCTGAAACCTCCATTATCGTTTCTGAGGGCTGAAAGAGCTTCGTATACCCTCCTACCCTGTCTCTCTCCATATACAACGAGATCTATGTCTGACTCCTCATTAGCGAACCCAGTCATCAAGGAACCTGAGATCCCCAAGTGTTTCATCGGAACCCTGCTTTCAGCGATCAAGGCCAAGGTGAATTCACTGGCTACCTTTTCGAGGCTGGTTCTCGGTTTCTCAAGGATCGACTTGAGAGCAGCGTTGGGTTTGTAGATGTGTTTTATCTTTTCTACCCGAACGACTTGCAGCCTCTGATTTAGATAACTGACGTTGCCGATATAATGGGGATATTTCGCATTGAGGAATTCGGTGGTATCTTCAATGTCGTACACTCGACGATACCTTTTCCCCCGGCGAAGTCTCTCGCCCTCCGGATCAGGGACGTATCTGAGGTAAGCTACCACACCTCCATCGGGGTGAAGGAAGCCCTTGACTGCGAAGAATAGACCCTCCACGGTCTCAAGGTAATCACCCTCCACTAACTTCTCGGCCACGATCCAAGGATAGAGATGAGAACCATATAAGTAGGATGTGGGATGAATATCGATTGGTCAGGCTTGAGAAGAGACGAGACTGGAGACTACGTCGGTGGATGTGCGCAGCTAGCCGCCCTCCTTGAGGTTTCAGCCTATCCTAAGCCTGGGAACGTGCATAGGCTCAGAGACTTCCCGTCCACGAGATACGAACACTTCCTGGCAGGAAGCGTGGCCATCTCCCCCGTCATGAGGGAGCTTGCTGAAAGCGGTCACGATGTGGGGATGGGTCGAAGGGCTTGGGAGGATGCAGGGATAGGCAGCAGGATTCTAGCTGCTGCAGAGGCTTCGTCCAGATGGCAAAGTGGAGGAAACGTGAACCTCGGCGTGATTCTCCTCCTAGCACCGATCTCGGTGGCAGCAGGATATGTTTTAGTAGATGATGCCATTAATTTGGGAAAACTCAGAGATGCCGTAAAAATTCTCCCGAAACACACGACAGCCATGGACTCAATAAACCTGTATAAGGCTATCCGATTAGCGATGTCTGACAGAGTTCTGGGACGAGTCGAAGAGCTTGATGTCGTGGACGATTCATCACTTGAACAGTTGAGTCGAGAGGCAATGACTCTTCAAGATGTCTTCGAGAGGTGCGCTTGTAGTGATACCGTGTGTAGAGAATGGATCTCAGGTTTCGAGAATACGTTCGCAAAGGGCTACCCTTACCTGCTCAGGGTTTTGAAGAGTTCCGGAGACGTCAATACAGCCATCGTGGATACCTTTCTATACCTCCTCTCCGAGGAGCCGGACTCGCTGATCTCCAGAAAGAGTGGCTATGAAGCTGCCTCAAATGTGAGCAGGAAGGCCCTGGCCATCGTCTCCGCCGGTGGATTAGGCTCAGAAAGGGGGAGAGAGATGACGTTAGAGCTGGATAAGGAGCTTCAAAGAAGTGAAGGATCGATGAACCCAGGGACAACCGCTGATCTTACGGCGGCGTCGATCTTCCTTCTCCTTCTTGAGGGTTGGAGGCCTTAGCCAAGGTCCTTAACTCATCCTTGAAAATATTTTCTATTTCGTCAGGTTTCTCGAATACCGTGAGGCCTTCTATGGTCTTCAATATTCCGACATTCGCCGCATCCTCCTTCCTGATCTTTAGTTTCAACTTGCTGCCATCGGGGAGCGTGGTTGTCGTCCTTCCTTCCTGGAAGTCACATGGCATTATGTAAACCGGTACATCCACCTTCAGGGCCTGAATGACGCCGCTTGTCAATAACGTGTCTGCGATTCCATGTACTATCTTCGCCACAGTATTCGACGTTGCTGGCGCCACGATGAGGAACCTGAAGTCTCGCATCTGTAATCGTCCAACTAGGAAGGGTGTGTTTGCGTTCTCCTCTACATAAACTCTAGCGAAGTTATCCCTCAGTTTATCGTACACCTTATAATACTTGGCAACCTGTTGCCCTGCCTTGGAAGTGAAGACCTCTATATCGAGAGTCTGATATGATTGCTTTATCCGTAGCATGGCGTCAATGGTTTCGATCATCTTGTCCCCACTGCCTGTGATGCCCCAGGCAACCTTGACCCTAACCGTCTTCATCGATCCCTCTCTTTGCCTAATCTTCTTTTAGTAGCTCAATGAACCTTTTTACAGTTTTTCTCAGACTCCTGAACCCCTCCTCGTCCTCCTTAACGCCCTCCAACGAGTCCCTCGACCAGAAGGTCGCACCGATGTTCGCACCGAATGCGCCACCGCTCACGGTGATTATCCCATTAAGAACGTAGAAAGTTATTACCTGCTGAATGGCGAGCTCTTGGCCACCCACCCTGTCTCCACCCACCGCTATAACCATACCCTTCTTACCCCTAAAGATCTGGGGATCGGCTGCCACCAAGGCCCTTGTTCTGTCTAGGACGGCCTTCGTCTGGGCGGTGACGCCGCCGTTGTAGACGGGTGAGGCTATGATGATTCCCTCAGATTCCTTCAGTAGTGGGTACAGCTCATCCATATCGTCTCTGAATGTACATCCCTGCTTCTGCAGGCAGTAGTCGCAGTGGATGCAGTAGTTGATCGTCTTGCCCTTGACCGAGAAGAAAGTGGTCAAGAAGCCCTCTGCCTCGATCATCTTGAGGGCTTCATGCAGCACGTATTCGGTGGCTCCGGTTCTAGGGCTCCCACATAAGCCTAAGATCATTAGTTATTTCTTTAGATCGAAAATAGAAAAATCAATCGCTCTGTTTTCTGGTCCTACGGATTATTATTGAAAGCCAGCAACTCAAGGACTGATAGCCTCTTTGATGGATCGGGGTTAGAGATGTCCGAGGTAGTGGATGGCCTCAACACTAAGGCTGTGTCAAGCCTCCTCTTGTTGCCCGCTACTGCGATGACCTTGCCCTCCACAAGCTTCTTCTCGGCGGCGACAACCGCGACCTCTATAGCCGATTTCACACCCGGGCCAAAGACGAGAAAGGCATCTCTCATCTCACGTCTATCCTGTATGGGCATCTCGGATTTCTCTATGAAACTTATGCAAAGTTTCTTCATCTCCTTCTTGATGTCGTCCGTGTATGTGAACTCGGTCACGCTCACAAACTTCACATTTTTTATTTTGCCGGCCAATTCGATGGCGGTCTTGCCATTCCTGCTGGCCACGACTGCCGATGAAATATCGCCCCTCAAGACTCTCTCGCTTAGAGTTGCGTAGAGATTCTTTTTGGCCCTCTTGCCGGACTTGGCGGCTTCTTTTTCAGCCAAAATCAATCACTTGGTATTTACGAAGTGAATTAGCTTAAACAATTTTTCCATTCTTCCAATCATTTCGGCTCCTTTCATTGGAATAATGAAGCCATTACATCATCGACGTGTTTGCCTACTCTAAACTTTCTACGAAAGAATCGAAGTATGTTAGCGACATCCTTCTTCAAGGTTGTCTGAGCGTTTGGGTCGCCTCTGGGTATGTACTGTGGCCAGTCGATGATGTAGATCTTCCCCTCTTCCGTCGCTATCAGATTGAATTCGCTGATATCGTTGTGGATAATTCCCGCATCATACGCTTTCTTAACATCAAGTAGAATATCGCCTAGGAAGACCGCCGGGTCGTCCAGCTCCGAGACATCAGAGAGCAGATGACCTTCAATAAACTCCATTACTACGACATGCCTATTTTGGAAGATTGGTCTGGGGACAGTGACACCGGCTTCATGCGTCTTCTTGAGTGCATCATGTTCTCTCTCGGCGGCTAGCCTTGATTGGTAGAGCCATGACATGTGTCTGCGCTTGCCTATGAAGCTCCTCTTCCTTCTGGTGTCTCGGAAGCTGATCCTCCCGAGCCGGTGGAACTTCACGGCGACCTTCTCATTCCTCGGCGTCATAGCCTCGAGGACATCCGCTTCCTTCCCCATGCCGACCGGTTTGCCGAGTGCCTGGAGGATATCGCTCTTAACGAGGGCGTTCAGTGCGAGCAGATCGTAACCATTGTAGTTCAGAATATAGCCTGAATACGATCCCGCCTGGCCATATAACAGATCCTTCTTATCAAGCTCACCCAGCCAGAACTTAGCCTCTTCCTCGCTTAGGCCCGAGTATTTTGTCAGAACATCCATCGGCACGAACTCATACTGGGCCATTCCTAGCTCTATTCCTAGCAGCACCCTCAACTCACGTGGATCTAGGCGTGTTAATAACAGTGCAGCCTTTTCAGCCGATGACACATTGTATAGATCCGGCTGCTCAATTATATCCCCGTTGCTCATAATCCTATGATAGCGTGAAGTACAATATTATAGTCGAAACTATTATATTTCCCCCGAGGCTTCTAAGTCAATCATGAGTGAGAAGAGGAGCTCCACCCTCATCCTCTCGGTTTACTTCTACAGTCAAGGGCACACTGAGAGCCT
>CAZYUK010000023.1:0-11462 GCA_964650675.1 uncultured Candidatus Bathyarchaeia archaeon | reverse complement strand
CCCTTATCCTCTGGAGGACGTGATCGATGAGCTTGACACCCGAGTCGCCGAACCATCCCCTCCCCCCGGCCCAGTCCTCACCCCTGATCCTCATGGATCTGATGAAGTACCGGTAGTCGGTGAAGGGCATCATGGAGGCGGCGTGGCCCCAGTGCTCCCAGAGCCTCCTGTCGACGTACGCGAGGTCGTCGAGGTCCCCCTTGCTGTAACGGCCGAGCCTGGTCCATATTGAGAGGTAGTGGGCCCGCTCGACGACGTTTATCGTGTCTATCTGGATGCAGCCCAAGGCGTCGACGGCCCCGAATATCTCCTCCTTGCCGGCCTTCACCGGGTATGCTCCGATCCCCTGCTTCTCTATCTGGAGCCGGCGGACAGCCTCCCTCGATGCGTTCACCCGCGACGCCTCCCAGAAAGAGAACCGTGAAAATATATAATTTTAGTCGATGATGAGGGGGAAGTCATGCTTCGTCTCCTATTGGCTCCTGAGCCTCATCGATGCGGCGCTGAGGGTCGAGAGGGGTCTTACGAGTCATAGGTTGCCCCCAGATCATCTGCAGCATGCTTAAAGAGTCGGACACCCATCAGGATGCGATCGAGATGCCTGAGAGGCCCGCCTGGGAGATCAAGAGGACCGTGACGGTCAAGGCGGAGGAGGACTACGACAGGAGCCTCGGCGCGCCTCCCGAGGAGCGGAACCTTCAGCAGATGATCAGGCGCGGCATCCTCGTCGTCGACAAGGTGCCTGGCCCCACGAGCCACGAGGTGGTCGCCTGGGTGAGGAAGCTGATGGAGATTGAGGGCGTCGGCCACGGGGGCACCCTCGATCCCAAGGTCACAGGGGTCCTGCCCGTCTGCCTCGAGGAGTCAACGAAGGTTGTGCAGGCCCTCCTAGACTCCGGTAAGGAGTATGTCGCCATCATGCGGACCCACGAGGATGTGCCTGAGGGGAAGCTGGTGGAGACGCTGAAGATGTTCGAGGGGGAGATCTATCAGCGTCCCCCGCTTAGGTCTGCTGTCAGCAGACGCCTACGCACGAGGACTATCTATAGGATCGACTACCTCGAGGGCGACGGCAGGAACTGGCTCTTCAGGGTCAGCTGCCAGAGCGGGACATACATCAGGAAGCTCTGCGCTGACGTCGGGGAGGTCCTCGGTGGCGGGGCCCACATGCATGAGCTCAGGCGCGTGAGGAGTGGGCCGTTCACGGAGGACCAGGCGGTGACGCTCTACGACCTCGCCGACGCCCTCGACCTGAGGAGCGAGGGAGATGAGGCGCCTCTCAAGAAGATGATCCACCCGATAGAGGATGCCCTGGGCCTGCTCCCACACGTCTGGGTCAGGGACTCCGCGGTCGAGGCCCTCTGCACAGGCGCCCAGCTAGCCGTCCCGGGGGTCCTGAGGTTCGAGTCAGGGATTGAGGCGAAGGGACTTGTGGCCGTGATGACTCAGAGGGGGGAGGCAGTCGCGCTGATGAGGGCAGACATGGATGGGGGAGAAATCGGCAGGGTCGAGCATGGCATAGCCGCGACGCCTGAGCGGGTCATCATGCACAGGGGCAACTACCCTAAAAAATGGTAAGCTGACGTGAGCTACCTTTTTTCTCCGTAGTCGCAGAGCACTGTCAGTGGGCACTCAGGGCATCGAGGTTTCTGTGCCTTGCATGTGTGCTTCGCTAGAAGCCAGAGTAGGCCCGCAGCCCTTTCTCTGACATCCTCGGGGATGAAGGAGATGAGAGTCTTCTGCGTCTCGTCGTATCCCGAATTCATATCCACCAAGCCTAGGCGTTTCGAGAGTCTATCCATATGGGTGTCTACGGGTATCACTTCCCGGTAGGAGTATCTGGTCGTGAGTAGGACATCGGCCGTCTTATCCCCTATTCCTGGGAGCTCCATGAGCCTCTGCTTTGCATCGGCCTTCGGTAACCGGAGTACCTGAGTAAGTTCCCCTCCGAACCTGTCAAGGACGGCCCTTGACAATTGAATGATCCTCCTAGCCTTGACATGGTACAGTCCACCGCATCTTATAGACTCCTGCAGCTCGGCCTCATCGGCGTGTGCCAGAGATTCAGCCGTTACCTTGAATTTGGATGCGAGGCCCCTGTATGCCCTGATGCAGTTTGCCTCTGTCGTGTTCTGGGAGAGGAGCGTGATGATGATGTTCTTGAAGGGGTCCTTCTCGAAATCATCAGGGTACATGCCCTCTGGCCACCAGTATTTTCCGTATCCCTCTTCAAGAGCCTTCACAGTCTCATGAGTCAGCCTTTTCATACGATTGAATCGGTTGTAAATATCCTTAAAAACGTCGTGTATGTGCTAGTTGAGCCTAATCGAAATGTTAATAAGACCGACCGGTCGGTTTAATTAAGATCGACATGACCCCCATGATTACCAAGGAAGAAAAAATGAGGAATAGGGATAGGATCCTCGACGCTGCGGAGGCGCTTTACATGCGTACGAGCTTCGGCGAGACGTCCATGAACGACATCGTCTCCGAGAGCGGCCTCAGCAAGGGAGCCATCTACAACCACTTCAAGAGCAAGGAGGAGCTCATCGTCGCCATCTACGAAAGGTTCATGGAGCGCACATTAAAGCAACTTGAAACTATGCTTGAGGCCGAGTCCACGACCTCACGGAAACTGGAGTTGATCGGCGACGTCGCCTTCGTGGCGACGGCGGATCGTCCACGAGCATTCCAGGCCATGAACGTCGAGTTCATGGTGGCGGCGTCGAGGATGGAGGCTTTAGCGTCAAGGATGGAGGCGAGGTACAATGAGACGGTAGGGCTTCTGAGGGACACGATTCAGGAGGGGATAAACTCTGGAGAGTTCCGTGACGATATAGATGCCGGGGATGTGGCGGCGATCCTCTTCGCCGCAGCCGACGGCATGACCTTCCAATTCGCCACATCCGGGGTCAGCTTCGATTGGCGCCGGATGAAAGGGGCGCTCCTAGATACGGTGCTAAATGGAATTCTTGCGAGGTGAAAAATATGGGGTCAAGCATCGAAGATCTATTTATCAGGTTCGCATCGAACCGAACAATTAGGAGCCTTGCCGTAGTGTATAGGCGCGCCGAGGCATGGTGGTGCCGAAACCTATTCCACTGTGCAACATAATTGACGCACGCAACAGACTGGTAATAGGCATAATTGGGGACCTAGTGTCTGCATCCGAATAGTTCAGGGCAATCTCGCGCGTGTCAGGATAAATGCAAAAAGATGTTGCATCTTGAGTCCGGATATAGCTGAGCGCTATTTCTTTTTAGTCCGCCTTTAGGGTGGATCGATATCCCTCATTTCTCTTTCTTCTTCTCTCTGCCAGCCCTTCTTCAGTCCGCGTCCGACTCCCAGGGCTATGTTATGGCCAATCTTTAGACCTTTTCCGACAACTTCGCAACGCGTAGAAGCTGAAGCGGGTTAGGAGTACTGATCCTTTTTCCTCGTCCGAAATGCGCATATAATTAAGCTAAAATGTGCATTTCACCCCCTTAGCTTGATGTGGCGGAGCACTACTTCACTGAGCAGCCAACCTCTGAACATGAGCCGGGGCTCATCCGGTGCGCTCTCAGGGGGCTAAGCCTCGAGTTCCTCACCGACTCGGGCGTCTTCAGTCACAGGAGGATCGACGCAGGGACGAGGCTCCTAATAGACTCCATGATCCTCCCGCCCGAGGGCGCCCTCCTCGACCTCGGCTGCGGCTACGGCCCGATCGGGATCGTGGCCGCGAGGCTCAGCTCTGGGCTCAAGGTCTGGATGACGGACGTCAACGCCAGGGCCGTCGCCCTCGCGGAGGCGAACGCGGCTAGGAACAGAACCACAAACGTTACGGTTCTCCAGGGTTCCCTCTACGAGCCGGTCGAGGGGCTGGAGTTCGACGCGATATTATCGAACCCGCCCATCTCCGCGGGTATGAGGAGGGTCGTCGAGCCCCTCGTCACAGGCTCCGTCGGCCACCTCGGGGACGGTGGCTCCCTCCAGCTAGTCGTACAGTCGAGTAAGGGCGGCAAGACGCTAGCGAGGTTGATGGAGGATGCCTTCGGCGGTGTCGAGGTCTTGGCTAGGCGAGGCGGTTACAGGGTGCTAAGGTCGGTGAAGGGCGCCTAGGCGGTTGGCAGCGTTATCTTCCTATCATCGGGCTCGGGGGCTTGCCTATAGAGGATGGCGACGTTTCCTATGACTGCGACTAGCTGAGATGCGGTCCTCTCGGCGAGTGCCTTTGATGGCTCCTCACCTTCATCCCCGTGGTTGAGGAACCTGACCTTTATCAGCTCGTGGTCATCCAGAGCCCTGGCTATCGTTTGGATGACGGCCTCGGTCAGGCCGTGTTTTCCAACTTGAACGGCTGGCCTGAGGCGGTGGGCGAGGCCCTTCAAGTGGCTTCTCTGTTTTGAGTTTAGCTGGGGCAAGTTTGTCGGCGTTCCAAGCTCCTCTGTGGTTAAAATACCTTCTGATGATGCCTAGGGGGTTCCTAGATGACTCTTCAGATCCTCGAGCGACGTGCCGGCCACGTAGATCCTGTGCTCGAAGCCCAGGCTGCCCCAGAAGCCAGCGGCTTCGACGTTGCCTCGGATGTAGTTGAGGGTAACATCCTGCACGCCCTTCGAGTCGAAGAACCTGCATAGCTCCGCCATGAGGAGGCTTCCTACGCCGTGTGTCCTGTAAGGCTTCTTGATGAAGATGAGCGCCACCTGCCCGATGTTCGGCGGCGCGTACTCCTCTCTGCATGTGTGTCTACCGTAGGCGAATCCGATGCGGGCACCATTCATCTCGGCGACGAGAACGACGCCATCCTCGTCCCTAAGCATCTCTCCTACGTCCTTCCTCATCTTCTCCTCGCCCTTCTGCGTCAGGCGCCAGACGGTGGGGTTCGCCCCCTCGGCGTGGTGCTGGAGGAGCAGCCTCATCTCGTAGAGTTCGTCAGAATCGTCTTGGGTCGCTCTCCGAACCGTAAAGACTGGCATAGTTGGTGGTGGGTCTAGTTGCTTTTATAAGAGTTTATAGGGTAAAGTGGCGGTTAGAGTTAGTTGGAGCCCGGTCGTTCAGCGGACAAGGATTGAGGGCTTTGGACCCTTAGACGTGAGTTCGAATCTCACCCGGGCTACCACTCAACGATTTGGAATATCCTCGCTCTCCATTATTTTATCCTCAGCGAGCGTAATGTAATTTTGCGAGTGTAAGTGTAACATGATCTACCTCTTAAGTCTCTTCAAGTCCCAACGATTCATTATTTTCTCGGCTAGTTCGGGCTGAAGAACAAACAGAGTTTTGGCTTCGCCTTTAGGCACGAATATTCTGATCTTAAATGATCTCCCAAAAGGTACGCTGGACTCAAAATAATACTCCGGTTCCCTCAACTGCTTCCCCTTCTGGTCAACGAAGAACTCCTTAATGGAGGGCTCGATACATTCCTTAGCTAACTCCTCATTCGTAATCTCCACCAGGTGAGGAAAAGTAAGCGAGAAAGTGTACTTGATGAAGCCCTCATGAGTGCAGTTTAATACTCTGTTATTCATCACCTGAGTATTCGGAAGAAGGAGAAGGTTGAAGCTCGGCGTGTAAAGCTTCGTGTAGTTTATTGAGATCTCCTCGACCTGCCCCTCGATGTCTCCGATCTTCACATAGTCTTTTACCTTAAACGATCGAGTGAGTATGACGTAGAAACCAGCAGCAATATTGTTTATCGTCTGCGAGGAGCCAAAACCGATTACTGCTCCTATTAGCGCCGAACCGCCTAAGAACCACTCCGTGGGTAACTCAAAGAGGGAGAATAGAAGAGTTGATGCAACAACGAGTGTCACTACACGTAGGATGAGGCGGAAAGAATTTTGTGTATGCTCATCCACTTCAAGTCTCTCAACTGCTTGGCTTATAGAGCGACTCAACAGTTTGTAAAATACCCCAATAACTGCAACTATTAGGGCTCCGCCAATGAGACGAGGCAGTTCAGGGTGAATAGATACTAAAAAACTCAATAAGTCATCGAGGGCCATCTATGCGAACTCCTATATGATATGCTTGCCAAGTAAAAGAAATTAGTATTGATTTGTGGATTCTTTAGACTCTATCTATGTGTCGCCCGCGCCATAAAAATACATGCACGCGCAACAACTAGTATAAACGCCGCGCGTACAGAGCGTTTTTCTTTTCTTAGACGAAAATTGTTAGGGTTATCAGAAGCCCGATCGTCGTCAAACCGTCGCTAAGGCTTGTTTCGACGGGTATGATGAAATTATCAGGGTCCAAGCCTCTTTTACGCGTGACGATCGCTGTACCGAAACTGATGAGAATGATTAGAGGAACTACAATGATCTGCATCGTTAACACCTCTAACAGGAGCCTGAGTAGACCTTCTCCCCCATATATGAGGCTGCTGAAAAGGGCATATAGTATAAACATAATCACGGAGGCTACCCAGGCGCTCACAATCTCCAGTGAGTGATCCAAAATAGCGCTAATTTTCGTTAACATGGTTCCTAAAGCCATCTTCGTGGTCGCCGTTGAACCGATTATGGATCCGATGTCGCCTACGGTGTCGATCAGGGCCGGGTAGATCATGAATACCTCTGGGCGTCTACCGATGACATCGATGATGCTGCTGAGAGCCGTCCCTGTGACGTTGACGATCACGGATACGAAGAGAAGAGTGATCATGAACTCCTTGAAGGTGGACTGAAACTCCTTGCTTCTGTAGATTTTCCTTATTGTCCATAGGATAGTGAATATGAAGATCAGATTTATGGAATTCAGAAAATACCAACTCATATCACCCAGCTTTAGGATGGTTTGAAGAACCCCAATGTAGAGGAATGTGATGGCGATGTCCGCTACTGTTGAAATGATGGGGTAAAGGATAACGTCTGGGTCGAGTCCCCTTTTATAGGCTACGGTTGATATCCAGAAGGTCATTGGAGAGATGATCAGGATACTCAGACCCATTGAGCAGACTACCACCGATAGTATCAGTGGAAAAGTAGTCAAGGGAGTTCCAGTAGCCACGACGCATATGATTGATCCGATGGAACCCATGAACAGCGCGCTCATGAGCGTCAAGGCATTAACCGTGTTCAGTAGGGTATACGCTTCGCTCGTATTGCCCATGATTCTCGGCTTGATCGTGCCGAGGTGCATGGCAGTACTCAGGCGCCCTGAGAAGAGGCCTCCTATGGCCCCCCTGATGCTGAGTATGCCGGGATATATGACCAGAGCCCAAGGCAGTGATTCGAATATCCCCAGGTTGTAGGCGAGAATGCCGCCTGCTAGGAGGCCACCGAAGTCAAATAGTAGGGAGAAGAGGGCTTGGGATGTCTCCAGTATGAAGCGCCTGTAAATTGTCGTTGTCGATCTCGCCGCCCGCCACCTCCATCGCCCCTTCTCCTGTTCAGCCTCCTGATTGGCGGATACTCTAATCATCTTTAAAGATTTCTAATCTAAAGGAAGGAAACCTAAGTGAGGTCTTGATTGATGGCATTTATTCAGCTGGGGTGGAGTAGCCGGATAGCAGCTGCCTAAAATCCTCCTCCCCATCGGCGTACCCTGAAGCAATCACCTGGTCTCCAACTTGTAGCACAGTGCTCGCCTTTGGTCGGATCCATTTATCCCCGCGTTTGATGACTAGCACCCACCAACCGGTTTCCTCGGGGAGTTGTGCTTCCTTCAGAGTCTTGCCTATGAATAGTGCCTTTTTAGATACTCTGACGCTCTCAACTGTCTCATCGGCGCTCTGTATCATCATTTTCAGAACTGGGTGGGGCTTTATGCCGCGTAGGACGATCTGTGCTATCTCCGAAGCCGCGTGGGCAATCCTCTCAGCCGTAATCCCCATCCTGATTAATCCGATGATCCCGTTCGCATCCTCTGATGGTAGTCCACAGCTCAGGAGCATCTCCTCGAGGTTGAGACTCAGTTCATCTATCCTTTGTTGGAGCAGCTGGACCTCTTCGGCGAGGTATATGTTGTTTAGGAGGAGAGAGGAGTAGGCTAGGTCCATCGCAAGTTCGGAGGTGTCTTTGAGTTCGACAAGCTGATCGGTTACCCTCTCGAGGATCTTCTCACTCAAGGACGTCCACCTCTCCATTTGCCACCTTGAGGAGAGACTCGAGGCCCTCTTTTGTACCCCTAGCTACCATCATGTCCTCCGGCATTATGATCTCCTTACCGGGGTCTAGGAGCCAATATTTTCCCCTCTTCAAGGCGATGATGTCTGCTCCAACCCTCCTCGCCAGGTGGAGCTCGTCGACGGTCTTCCCGGCCAGAGCTGAGCCCTCAACAACGTAGCCATGGTCCAGGTGTTCCTCGGTTCGCTCGAATACCTCCTGAGCCAATGGGTGAAGTTTAATTCCGTGTATCACTAGGCGTGCGAGGTCGCCTGCGGCGTCGCTTATTATGTTCGTTAGACTGCCCACGCGTTGTACGGCGGAGAGCGCCTCCGCGTCGTCCTTGTCTCGTGCCGATAGCATCAAGTTCATGTTCAGCATATACACCAAGTCATCCATACGTTCCTCCAGTTGAATTACCTCTTCTGCGAGTGATTTGTTGTTCAAAAGGGCGGAGCTGTAGGCGAGGTCGATGATCAGCTCGCTGATGTCCTTCATCTCGATGAGGGTTTCCCTGACCGGGACCGCCTCGTACTTGATCTTCTTGACGCTACCCAAATTGACACCAGTATTGGGGCACCTAGGGCTATGAATACTCAGGTTCGTATGCTAAATTCATCTACTAAACTCTTTCCTTGAGCGTACGCTCTGGATAGGAACGCCGCCTGAGAAATGAGAGTCGAAATCGGGGCGCGAGCGGAATCGTGAACAGTTGACCAGGATGCTCAACCGTTTTTAGGATAATTACTTCCAATTACCAAGAGCTTTCCTGATATCCAATATCTTGCCCAGGTGGTAGGCGTTGTGCTCGATGATCAGCATGATCTCGCGCAGGTAGGTGTTCTCGGTCTGCGGGACGTTTGACAGTAGGTCTATCTTTGGATCCTTGACCAGTCTAATAGCCCTGTCCAGCCCCTTGAAGAACCCGTCGAACGTCTTATCCCATTCTTCATCTGATAGCCCCCGACCGGGCTGAGGCCAGAAATCCTCAGGCCATTTAGGGGGCTTCCAATCAGGGTCGAGCGCGAAGTCGAGGAGGTCTTTCTGAGCTGACCGCATGTGTTCCAGCTCCTCATAGATGGAGTGCAGCTCTTTGTTGGGTCTGACGTTTCTGAGCTCCGGCCTGATCCCCTCCAGAGCCTCCTTGAAGGGCACGAAAGCCTGCCCGCCCTTCAATGATTTAACTAGATGCTCTCTTAATACGTCCATTTGGTACCCTCATCGTCTACTGTTGCTTAGATCAATTTGATTTTTGGGGTCATCAAAAGTATCCTATATGACTCTTGTTGAAAAAAGTGTGTGGAGAGGTATGGCATTCCGATCAGCCCGTGAACTACCGCCGTACTTTTAGGGTTGTGGTTCACTTTGATCGGGCGGCGCGTTTTTGTCGATCTGGACCCTATTTTTATTACTTTGTGGAGCAGTGCCTATATGATACAGCTTGTCGAAGCAACCAGACGAGATCGTGGATCAGGTTGTAAAGTACACGTATGGAACCTGGCGTTTCCAGAAGGGATGGAGGCCCCAGCACATAGTCGACGCAGAAGGCGTCTACCTTTACGACGTCTCCGGGAAGAGATACCTAGACTTCTCGTCCCAACTCATGTGCTCCAATCTGGGCCACAAGAACCAGGCGCTCATCAAAGCGATAGTTGAGCAGGCTCAGAATATGCCCTACATAAACCCCGCCTACTCCACCGACGTCCGGGCAAAGGCAAGTGAGGCTCTGGTGAAGGTCCTGCCCGCAGGGCTCGAGAAGATTTTCTACTCGACCTCGGGGACGGAGGCTAACGAGGCCGCCCTCAAGATCGCAAGGATGTACCAGAAGCCCAGGGGAGCCTACAAGGTCATCTCCCGCTACACCTCCTACCACGGCTCAACCGCAGCGGCCATCGCCTGCACAGGCGACCCCCGAAGGTGGTTCGCCGAGCCCAGCAGTAAGGTCGACGGCACAGTATTCGCCCCCGACTGCTATTGCTACAGGTGCCCATTCCACCAAGAGTACCCAGCCTGCGGCGTAACCTGCGCCGAATACGTTGATTACATCCTCAGGAACGAGGGAAACGTGGCCGCCATCATAGTGGAGCCCGTCGTCGGCACGAACGGAGTGCTCGTCCCAGTCACGGAGTACCTGCCCCGGCTCAAGCAGATAGCTGAGGAGCACAACGTGATCTTCATAGCCGACGAGGTGATGGCGGGCTGGGGGAGGACAGGCACCTGGTTCGCCGTCGACAACTGGGGGGTGAAGCCGGACATCCTCGTCACGGCCAAGGGCAGCACAGGCGCCTACACGCCCCTCGGGATAACGGCCACCACCAAAAAGATCGCTGACTACTTCGAGGAGAACTACTTCGCCCACGGCCACACATACGAGGCGCACCCCCTCGCCATGGCGCCGGTCGTCCCCGCGATAAACGAATACAAGCGCCTCAACCTCTTCGAGAACGCCAAGAAGCTTGGCGACCACATGGGGAAGAGGCTGAAAGAGCTCAAGGATCGGCACCCCTCAATCGGAGACGTGAGGGGCATAGGCCTATTCTGGGCGGTCGAGATCGTGAAGAACAGGAAGACGAAGGAACCCTTCAACACGCGGATCGACAAGGTCGGTGGCGTCCCACTGATGGTGGATAAGGTCGCCGCGGAGATGGGTAGGCGCGGCGTCATCTGCAACACCTGGATCAGCCACTTCGTGATAGCTCCGCCTTTGATCGTGACTAAGGAGCAGGTCGACGTAGGCATCGATGCAATGGACGAGGGGCTGAAGCTGGCGGACAAGGAGGTGGAGGCTTAGACGCCTCATCCGGTCCGTGCATGAAACTCGTTTAAGAAAATAAGTGTTCACCGTTTACAGCTCTTCGCGCTATCACGGGATAACTTGTATATGGGGTTGGTCCAAGCAACTCTTCCCTCGTAGTTTGTAGCCTCTATATTCTATCATGAACAGATTCTGGAAATATATTCTTAAATGACCCCTCTTTCTCAAAAATACATCTGACTATTTGAAAATCTCCGGCTTAGCGCGCGTGGATCAAATTCTCATCGTTATTATCCTCGGCTCCACTTGACAATTTTGTATCGTAAAACCGACCTATCACAGAGACTGGATGAAGATAATTTGATGTGGATACCGAGGATTTTATCCAAATTCTTTTACCTAAACCCTTTTATTCCGCCCACCGCCCAATGGGGTAGTCACTAAGAATCCGCCGCATGTTTTAACTCGAAGCCCAGAAGCTCCCGATTACGACACGTCGAATTCCGGTGATGAGGAGAGTAAAACATGCAGGCGAGTTGTTTCGACGAGTTACACCTGAGCGCAGAGGTCATGAGAGGGATCACGGAGATGGGCTGGGAGGCCCCGTCGCCCATCCA
>CAZYUK010000022.1:0-11871 GCA_964650675.1 uncultured Candidatus Bathyarchaeia archaeon | reverse complement strand
TGGCCTTTTTATCTATAAGTTTTTACTAATAATCCACAATGCAATATTTTTTATACTGCATAGCTAAAATAAATTTAATTTGGAAAAATTTTTAAAAATCTTCGCACTGTTTAGGCGCAAGAATATCATAATAACTTTCTGAACATAACACCAGGTTATCTTGATTATATGTAGTACGCATATCTTTCCTCTAATTCTATTTTATCCAAAACCGATTTAGGTAATCCTAGATCCTCGAACACCTGCACAAATAGATTCTTCGGGTCATCCAACTTGCTTCCAGTGTCCACATAAAGGATAAAGTCCGAGTCCCTGTCAATGTTTATAATAATCCTCACATCCAAGCTTATCCTCTTCTCGATTATAATGGAGGGGTCGTTCAGCCACAACACAAGTCCAGAATCGTAGAACCTACCAATTGATCCGACATTCCCTTTATCGATCCTGGTGATAGATCCAAGGTGAGCCATGGCCCTTTCCCAGTCAGGTTTCAAGCCATCGATATAACATCCGGAACTCGCTCTCCCCTTATTCACCTCATAGTTCGAGTATGCATCCTCTTTGATCCTATCCAAGTCTTCACCGCTGAGGTTAAGCGAGTCAACTATGAGCGCCCATATCCAATTCTCTGCGTCGGTATCATTCTCCTTATACGAGTAATCGAAATATGTGTAGTCGCTGGTGTAGGTGTAGACGAACCATAGACGTGTGCCGTTGAAGGGCCCTGTCCCTTCTATATATTCATCCGACATCCCCTCTTTCAGCCCGTATGAAACACTATAACCAGCCAATCTCGCTTTCATCTCAATCAGGGTAATGTTCACTGGTTCAATGTGAGTGGTATTACTGCTGTATCCAAGGAAGATTGGTTCTTTGTTCTCAAAAGGATGTTGATTAACGGGAGATGCGAGGTACAAGTACCCTGAATATGCAAGAACTATCAGAAGAAACACGGCCGCTATTACCCATGCGTCTCTTTCTCTCATACAAACGCGATTAAATAATGAACTTCAAATTTATTTAACTCTCATCATCTGAGATCTGAATTACGATCCTCCTCAATAAACCAGAATTAAACTCGCGTGCACATTACGTGGTCGAGTTTAAAATAAGATCAATGATCACATCGGCGGCGTACGCGTACTGACGAACGACAGACTATTAAGTAGATACAGTTATTGAGACCAAGTTGGTCATGCCACTCCTCTTTCTCTGAATGATCCCTCTCGCCTCAAGCCTATCTAGAACCAGACTCACCTTGCCCTTAGAGAATCCACTTCTCTCGACAATATCGCTCTGAAAGATGGAGCCACCTGCATCCACTACAAGGCTAAGGATAATCTTCTCATCGGTGTCCTTAACGCCTTCAAGCACCTTTGATAGGTCGAATTTAGAAACACTGACCTCCCGAACCATCTCTCCTACGCCCATGGCGAGGCAAACTAGGCAAACACCTGCTGTGAAGGCTGATGCAGTTGAGATAACTAAGTCACTTAAACCATAGAATGCGGGCTGCTGCGTGAACTCTATCCTCTGGCCATCAACCAGAAGCTGGATGGAGATTGGCTGGAGGAGCTTGATCGTGAGGACAAACATGGAGGCGAGGAGCCCAGCGAAGAATATGAGCCTTAGATTCCTCAGCCCTGCCAAGCCTCCGTGAGAGCTCTACATAATCACTCATGGAGTAAGGAAATAGAAGTCTTCTCCTGTCCAATAACCCTTTCTTGGATCCTCGACGATTCTGTCCGTGATGTTCACGTTGATGCTGTAGCCTGTATTGTCTGGGTAGCGAAGCGTGACGAGGGCTCGATGTTTACCATCCCAATCAAATCTGATATCTTTAACCCAGCCAGGTCCTTCAGTTGTTTCGTTAGTGTACACTACCTTTCCCCGAATGTAGAGGTTCGAGAAAATCCTGACCTCCTTTCCCTCGACAAGTGGCTTGACTCTGGAGTCAGCTAGGGCTATTTGTATTGCCTCATTCTTTATCACCTCATTCTCTATTGCCTCACCCTCTAGGAACACCTTCAACTCTGAAATCTTCAGCTCTCCATCGCTCAGGGTCACTGTTGCCTGACCCCCAGCTGCATAAACGTACACGGTCCCAAGGATTACGCCTAAAACCATCATGGCGCCGATGAGCGTGTATTCTCTCAACCTGCGCACAATCATCAACTCCAAGCAAATCATCATCCCTGACGTCAGATTACCTTTTGTTCGAAACCGGTTTCGAATCATAGAGACTTAATAATAGCTAAGGGCTTTTGGTTTAGGGTTAAAATTTTATTTATTTCAACCCTACAGTCGAGATAAAAATAATTTTCCCGTTATGAGTAGCTACGGAAGATGGCGGAGTTGGCGACTACCTCCGGTGTCCTCCTCCGCCGCCCGGAGACCCAGGGAAATCCTCTGAACCAGAAAAGGAACCTGAAAACAAGGAATCGCGGCGACGACGACTACACCCCCCTCCCCCCCCACGCGCACGCAACAAGAATATTTTTTTTCCGTTATGAACAGCCACGGACCAATCCCCGAAGAATAGCCAGACTAAAACCCACCAACCTCAGGAAACATCGAAAGACGCCTAGAGAAGAATGAACCCAAACCCAATCGGCGCACAAACCAAGTTAAAATCGCTAAAATCAGAAAACAGTGAGAAGGATCAGCGCTGCTTACCCCAGGATTTGGTCCACTTGAACTTGCGGGGATCCCTACCCATCAGAAGCGCGCTCTTCCTGCACTTGCTGCTGCAGAACCTGAGAAGCCTGCCGTCACGCCTGACGAAGTTGATGCCAGTCCCAGGCGCGATATCTTCGCCGCAGAAGCTACACTTGTAAACCTGAGGCATACACGGTCCCTACCTGATCTTCCTCGCTTCCCTCTCAGTCTCCCTCAGCAGGAGAAGGTCGTCGATCCTCACGGGCCCCTTCACGTTACGGGTGATTATGCGGCCCTTGTCACGCCCCTCCTCTATCCTGACCCGGACCTGCATAACCTCCCCCGTCAGCCCGGTCCTGCCCAGGATCTGGATCACCGTCGCCGGCGTGAGCATCTCAGACTCTTCGGACATTCAGCTCAGCCTACTTGACGATATCCTTGAGCTTCGCCAATATCTCCTGGACGAGCTTATCCGCGTCCCCAGCCTCCTCGATCGCCGCGGCGGCCGAGCCGATGCCTATGCCGAGAGCCTCGCCGATGCGCTGCTTCTCCGGAACGTAGACATACGGCGCCTTCCGCTCGTCACAGAGCAGGGGAAGGTGGGCGACTACCTCGGGCGGCTGAACGTTCTCCGCTATCAGGACGAGCTTAGCCTTGCCCCGCTCAACGGCCTTGGTAGTCTCGTTAGTCCCCTTCCTTATCTTACCGGTCTCCCTGGCGATCTTCAGCGCCTCGTAGGCTGCCTCTACGACCTCCTTGGGGACCTCAAACCTGACATAGAACGGCTTCTGAGGATCCGATGACATGTCATTTCCTCCAACGTGGTTAGTCTACCTGTAGACTCCATTTTTAAACGTTATGCTTTAGAAAAACCCTAGTTATGGGCGTAGTAGGCGACGAAGGGAGCCGTGTCGTCGACCCTGACATAGCCGAACCGCTCGAACTGTATCATGTCATCCACCTTGAGTGATAAGCACAGCCTCTCGGCGAGCCCCACCGCCCTGGAGGCGTCCGGCATCACGACCCCCGCGGCGACGCTCTCCTTCTCCGTCACCCAATGGATAAAAGGCGCCCCCTCCTCACGTGCGATCTTGTAATCCTTAGAGTGGTACACCGCCTTCACAGAAGCACCAACCTTCAGCACCTGTACGTTTGCTAGGCCCATCAACCTGATCATCAGGCCCCTGGCCTGCTCCATGTCCTTCGAGGGTGCTAGAAGCCTCAGCTTCCCGTTCACAGGCTTCACCGTGTACTCCCTGTAACCCCTCTCAAGGTGGTCGGGGTGCAGAGGCAGCTTCGCGGACAATTCACCAGGCACACCCTCGACGACGACCTCCACCGGATCCTGGACGAAGAAGTACCTGTTCGCCCTGGGCTCAATGACCTTCCTGTTCGCCGCCGCGATGTTCCCCCAGCTCAGGGTCACGTTGACCGGCTTCGGCCCGACCTGGATCATGATCTCCCTGATCGTCTCGGGCTGAAGACCACGCCTCCTGAGGGCACGGAGGGTCCCAAGCCTAGGGTCATCCCACCCAGAGTAGGTACCGTTCTCGACGCCGACCCTGATCTTCGACTTGCTCAGGATGCCCGCTTCTAAACCGAGGCGCCCGACGTTGATGACCTCAGGGAACCTCCAGCCGAAGTGATCGTAGATGTACTTCTGCCTCGTGCTGTTCACCTCGTGCTCCTTCCCCCTGATGGCGTGGCTTATGCCCATCTCGTGGTCGTCGATCGCGCAACTAAAATTGTAGAGGGGCCAGACCCGGAACCTTTTACCGACCCTCGGGTGGGCACGCTTCGATATCCTCAGGGCGGGCCAGTCCCTTATGGCTGGATTGGGATGCTCTATGTCCGTCTTGATCCTGACGACTGCGGCACCCTTCTTATAGGTACCATCCAACATCATCTCCCAGCGGGCGAGGTGCTCCTCAGGCGGCAGGTCCCTGCACCTGCAAGCCTTCTTCGCCATGTAGAGCCCCCTGTACTCATCGGGGTCACATGTGCAAACATAGGCAGCTCCAGAAGCCAACAGTTCCTCGGCGTACTTGTAGTAGACCGGCAACCTGTCTGACTGAAAGTACCGTTCGTCGACCTTGACGCCCAGCCACCTCAGGTCTTCGTCGATCCAGTCGTACATCTCCGGTATAGGGGGCTTAACCTCGGCGCTCGTGTCCTCGAACCTGAGTATGAAGTGGCCCCCGTACATCTTCGAATACTCATCGGAGAAAATGATCGACTCCGCGCTTCCTAGATGAAGAGGGCCATCCGGATTCGGCGCGAATCTAACCTTGACCATCGGGAACGCGTCGACGTTCTGGAGAGGGGGCAAGTGCTTCTTCTCCACCGCCTCCCTCTTCTGCTCGAAAAGTTCGGGCCATTGCTTTACAGTTTCAAGCTGCCTCTCGTGGCTCCAGGAGTTGACCTCGTTAACGATCTCGTTGACGAGCAGCGTTACATCGCGTGCGTTGGTCTTCGCCTCAGGGAACTCCGCGAATATTCGCCCAATCACCGATCCTGACTGGGCCTTCCCGTTGAATTGGGAGGCATTATAGACGGCGTATTTCAGCACGGCTTCCCTGATCTTATTCAAACCCTCTGCACCCCGGATACTCGCGGCTACGCGTGATAGAACCGGAGGAATCCTATTATCCTTTTCCTAGGATGCTAATAACTTCTCTTTGTGAAGTAATCTATCAGATCCAGCAGATCCTTCTTCGCCCTAGATTCCGGGAGCCCCGAGATGCTGGTCTTAGCCTTCGCCACATACCTGTCCGCCTTCCTAAGGGCATAGTCTATAGACCGGGTCTTCCTCAGTATCGTGTTGACCTCGGCGATGTCACTAGCAGCTGCGGTGTGGGATCCGAGCACCGATCTAATCTTCGTTTTCTGCTTCGCCGATGCATGGTTTAGGGCATGAATCACGATGAGTGTTTTCTTACCCTCCCTAAGGTCGTTTCCCACGGGCTTGCCGAGAGTCTTCTCATCCGCCGTCACCCCAAGGTAATCATCCACAATCTGAAACGCGATCCCCGCGTCCCAGGCAAACCTACCGAGTGCGGCAACCTGCCTCTTTGAGCCGCCACCAACAGTAGCCCCTATCTCGGCGCAGGCCTTGAAGAGGGCTGAGGTTTTCCCCTCGACCATAAAGAGGTAATCTTCCTCCGTTACCTCCGTGATATCCGGAAAACTGACATCCAAGACCTGCCCCTCGCAGATCTCTATCGCAGCCTCCGTCGTCATCTGGATACACTCCCTTAACCTTTTTGAAGACAACCTCTGAGACGCCATGATCTCGTAAACCTTGGCGAAGAGGAGGTCACCAGCAGCTATAGCGATAGGTACATTCCACTTTGTATGGACTGTGGGCGCTCCCCTCCTAAGTTCGTCTTTATCCATAACGTCGTCGTGGATCAACGTGAAGTTGTGGAGGATCTCGAGCGCTGCGGCGAAGGGGAGTGCCTCCTCGGCGTTTCCACCGACGGCCTCGCATGACTTTACGACGAGGAAGGGTCTAAGTCTCTTGCCCCCAGCGGATATCAAGTGCCTCGAAGCCTCATAGAGCATCTCGGGTCTCCTGGGCTTCAGCACAGAATCGATGTACGCGTCAACCCTTGTGGCATTTGATGCAAGTTTATCCTTTATGGGTTCAGATGAAGGCATGTCGTGACCCGGTCGCTTGAGTAGCAGTGATAAATTATAAAACTTTCCTGATGGTCAACGCCGTCTGGCATATTCCTCAGTAGCGAAGCCCCTCGTATTGAGCCACTCCGCGGTCTTGCCCAGGATTACGAGCGGCACTCTTCTCAGTTCCTCGACATTCTTGGCGCCCACCAGGAACATGACTACCCTGAACTCACCTAGGATGCTCTCGATGTGCTCTACCAAGATGTCTCTGCCCTCTACTGCTTTATCTAAGAATGGTTTCGCTATACCGACGGCATCTGCGCCTAAAGCAATTGCCTTCGCCATGTCAGTACCTGTTCTTATCCCGCCTGATGCGATCACCCTGAGTCCGGTTGACCTCTTTATCTCGACGACGCTAACTGCGGTCGGTATACCCCAGTTCCAAAGAGCCTTTCCCAGTGATTCTTGCTCTTTCTTGCCAGCCTCTTTGGCGATGAAGTGCTCGATGGCGGCCCAGCTCGTGCCGCCGAGCCCGCTCACCTCTATGCCTGCCACGCCGGCCTCCTCAATCCTGACCGCGTCCTCGAAGGCCACACCGCAGCCAGTCTCCTTCATTATGATTGGCACATTTAGGCTACGTGTGATCTCCTTGAGCTTATTCAAGATGCCACGGTAATTCGTCTCGCCCTCTAGCTGGACTGCCTCCTGCAGTGGATTCATGTGAATGGCAAGTGCATCTGCAGCGATCATCTCGATGCATCGCTTCGCCTCGGCTACGCCCCAGCCAAAGCTAAGCTGGGGGCAGCCAAGGTTACCTATGATGAGCGCATCAGGTGCAATCTCTCTAACAACTCGGAATGAGCCCTCCTTCTCCTTCTGTTCGATTGCGATCCTCTGACTTCCCACGCCGAGTCCTATGCCGAAAGCCTTTGCGGCATGCGCGAGCGTCGAGTTGATGCGCCTCGCCTCCGCCGTGCCACCGGTAAGGGCCGAGATCAAGAGGGGCGCGTTAAGCCTTTTACCAAAAAGCTTCGTTTCGGTGCTTATCTCGCTCAGGTTCATCTCGGGGATAGCCCGATGGATGAGCCTGATGTCTTCGAAACCCGTGCTAATGTCCGACTGGACGTTGTTGTGCAGTGAGATATTGATGTGTCTCTGCTTCCTAGTCTCTATCTTCGTCATCCGCTCACCTCGTTAAGATCGTCCCCACGACGGGTTCTCCCTTCAGCGCCTCAAATACTCTTCCAGGTACAAGAGCGTTGATCATCTGGACGCCCACCCCGAACTCAACAGCGATCTGAGCCTCTTTTATCTTACCCAACATGCCACCTGTGACATCTGTCGATGTGGCTTCGCCTATCCCAATCATACTCCTAACTTGGCCCAATGACAGCTTCTCGATAAGTTTGATACCCTTTGCCATTTTGGGGTTTCCGGTATAGACTCCGTCAACGTCGACACCGAACAGTAGTGTATCTGCCTTGAGGTCGATAGCGAGCCTGACGGCGAGCTGGTCCCCTGATAAGATGGTGAACCCGAGAGCAGAGTCGAGTACGGCGTCGCCGTACATCACCGGCACCATTCCGGAGTCGAGGTACCACCTTACAAGTCGTAGGTCGTACTCCTGCAACCTACCTTCGTGAGTCGATATGAATGTGGATGGTGAGAGGGAGACCGCGGGCACACCCTCGTCTAGGAGGGCGCCCACGATCATGCAGTTCAGGTCAATCATCGCCTGACGCGTTCTCGAGAAGCCTATGAACTGCTCTGTCGATTTGAAGCCCTGGGCGATGCCGTGTTCCTTCGCTAGGGGATGACCATAAGATCCACCACCATGAACAATGACGAGGTGATGGAAACCAGCCATCGCGATCTCTCTAGAGAGCCTCCTTATGGCCTCTTTGTTTGGCGTCATCACTCTATCCTTGAAGGTGATTACGGAGCCGCCGAGCTTGAGTATATCCAATATCTCAAAGCCTCCTAGCCTCAACACCTTCGTCGGTTGGATCGACTCTTATTGACTGACCTCTGTGCCTCCTTATCGCCTTCTCGACATTGCCCAAGCAGTCCTCCTCGGCTAGGGCTATCATGCAGCCACCTCCCCCAGCACCGGTCAACTTGGCACCGAGGGCTCCTTCCCTCCTCGCCGCGTAGACCAGGGCGTCGAGCTCGGATGTTGATACGCCCAGTGCTGATAGGAGGCCATGGTTGATGTTCATAAGCTCCCCTATCCTTTGGTGGTCGCTCTCCATGAGGGCGTTGAACCCATCCTCGGAGACGACGTTTATTGCATTTATGATGACATGAATGACGGAGGGATTTCTATCCATGAGCTCCCTGACGCCCTCGACCATCATCCTTGTCGACCTCTTCCTCCTCGTATTACCGATGACGAAATGAGGTACCTCTTCGAGCTTGAACCTCTCGAAGCCCGCACCCCTTTTGTATTTCATCACTCCCCCGAAGGTCGCGATGTTGTTATCGACGCCACTGGGCGTTCCATGGATCACCTTCTCACCCTCAAGGGAGAGTTCTGAGATCTTCTCCCTGGCAAGTCCGCCATCGAAGAGCTCGGAGATGGCGGCGACGGTGGCGACGCATACGGCTGCCGAGGAGCCTAGGCCAACGGCTATTGGTATCATGCTCCTGACCATAAGGTTGAGGCCAGATTCTACCCCGAGGTGCCCCATCGTTTTCCTCGCCGCTATATTAAGGGCAGCGAGATTCCTGCCCCTCCATGCCTTACCTGTAATAGGATGGTAAATTTCTTCTTCAAAATAGCCTGAAAAGCCGAGGTCTTCAGCATCTATGTATATCCTTTTATCGTCCCGCTTATCGGCGACCACCCTCGCCCTCCGATCGACGGCGAGGACTACAGAGGATCCCTTGTAAACGACGCTGTGCTCCCCGAAGAGGATCATCTTACCGGGGGCGGTCGCTTCGACGGCCATTCAATGCACCGTTCGGGTGATCCTTGCTGAGGCGTATCCGACGACAGCGCTGAGGTCACCCGTAATATCCCCACTTGTATGGTGTGATAATACTTCCGCTTTATCAGCTCCAAGAAGCTTCGAGGTGACCAGCGCCACCGAGACAGGACCATATCCACACATACTTATCCTGTGCTGGCGAACGATATCCTGAAGCGCCTCTTCGTTCATTCCTCTTATCGCTTCGAGTATAAGGCTGTCCTTCCTGTTCGTCGACTCCTGGGATTCCTGGTGGTTGAGGTCTGTGGAGGCGATTACGACGACACTACGCCCCTTAATGATTTTAAATAGGATTCTACCGACATCCCTGCTGGTTTCCAGATCTTGGAAATCCATGCAGATCGGAATGAACTTGAAGTCGGAACCATAGAGGTATTGGAGGAAGGGGAGCTGGACCTCCACCGAGTGCTCTCGTATATGCGCGGTCTCATCAAGATCAATGGTATCCGACGCCTTGAAAATGAGCTGAGCAAGCTCTGAGTCAATATCGACCTTTCCGAGGGGCGTCTCCCAGGAGCCCTGTCCCATCATGGATACCGGTGTCCCAAAACCTGTATGATTTGGCCCGATAATTATGAAGGTGTCAGCCTTCTCCTCCTCGGAGAGGCTAAGATAGCTGTGAGCGGCTACAGGGCCCGAGTACACGTAGCCTGCATGGGGACAGACTATGGCAATTATGCTTCTCGGCCTCTCCGGCTTGCCGGGAAGCTTTCCCGGCCCCAATTCGTGTTTAAAACACGCTTCAATCTCTTGTCTAAGGCGCCTTGGATCAGCGGGATAGAACATCCCTACCACACACGGATGCCTAACACTCATGGTCGGCCTCCTATTAACCGGTCTCGAAGTTGTCGATGGTCTGAGTCATCTCGCCGCTGGCGGGCAGCTCGTTCCTCTCCCTCAGGATCTCGCGTGCTATCAGCCAGAAGGCTATCGCCAGGCTCCTCCGCCCCTTGTTGTTCATCGGTATAACGATGTCGACGTTCGACTTCGTGTTGTCGGTGCTACAGAGGGCTATCACCGGGACGCCTATCTGGCTCGCCTCCTCCAAAATTTGGTTATCTGCAAGCGAGTCTGTCACTATCACCGCAACGGGCTCGAAGAAGCCAGAGTAGATGGGGTTGGTGAAGGTCCCTGAGGTGAACCTGCCAGTCATCGGCATGCAGCCGATGACCTCGCAGAACTTATCGACAGGAGTCTTACCGTACCTCTTGCTCGAGGCCACCACAACCTTCCTCAGGTCCATCCTCGAAAGGAACTTGGCGGAGATCTTTATCCTTTCGTTCATCTGCTCCATATCGAGGACATATAGGCCGTCAGGGCGCACCTTGTAGATGAATGGTTCCATGTCCTTCGTCTTGACCCGAGTTCCTATGTGTACACCAGCCGATAGGAGCACCTCCTGCGGCAGCAGCAGATTCTCGTTTACCTCAACTTCCAATTATTTTCCACCCTTAAGATCCAGATTCTCTTTTCCCTCGTGAAATTTGATCACTTCGTCTATTATCTCAACATGGGAGAGGATCATACGCCTACAGCAGTACCTCGTGACGCCGAGGTCGTCTAAGACCTTCCCAGGTTCCTCGCCGGCCTCAACCCGTTTCTTGAAGCTCTCGTACTTGTCCCCTATGACTTTCCCGCATGAGAAGCATCTTACAGGCACTATCATTCAGGTCCTCATCCCTCATCCAACGCAAAAAGGCCATATCTCAGCCTTCAGTGCGCTCGATTCCATCTCTTCAATCATTAGGATGAATAAAAATACTTCTGCACCATTACAATAAACCTTTCTCGCCTAGATTGAGGGGAGTTGGCGATGTCACCCCGTTCCAATTCAGCAATCCTGAGCCTTTAGACCATTGATTGTACCTGAGACCTTACCCACCCTGATAGCTGCTGATGAACCCGATATCATTGAAATCATTGCCAAGGCGGCCCTCGTCCTCCTCAGGGAGTCGTGATTGCAGCGAATGATGCCCTTCCTCCCATCACTATCGTAGCTGATCATGGACAGAGATGCGGCGGATGCGCCCTTCACGCCGTAGAGTTCAAGTGCTTTATTGTTAATGATATCGAGGATCTCTTCTTCTGTAAGTTTCAGGTCAGCGTCGACCCTAAACTCTATGTACCTCCTTCGTACTGCCCTAACAGGCATTTTAGAGCCTCCTTCTCCCAGCTCCATTGAGGCTTGGCTTCAACTTCCTCCGGCTCCTATCTACTATGCTCAATGGATTCGTTGAGATCATGTCGAAAGCTGACTCCTCCCCGATATCGAGGAGGTCGAGGATGGCAGATAGGGCCCTGGGCTCACGTAGTTCCAGAGCTGTCGCTGCTCCACTCGACATTATTATCGGTAGGTCGTGTCTTCGAGCTATCGCGATCTCCTTCTTCAGCAGCGTCAACAGCTTCGTGATCCTTGCCGAGCTGGCACTGATCAATTCGATGGCGCTGATCTCAAATGAGCAACCAGTCCCGGCAGCGAGCGTCGCCTCCTGTTCATCGAGCCCTATGATCTTTCTCTCGGAGAGGTCACCTTGAAACATAAGGACATCAACCCTATGATCCTTCGCCGCCTGCCTCGCCACTGCTTTAGTAGAGCAAG
>CAZYUK010000021.1:0-11875 GCA_964650675.1 uncultured Candidatus Bathyarchaeia archaeon | reverse complement strand
CGCCAGCTCTACGTACTCCACCTTACTGGGTATGTCCTCGGCCCGCCTCCTCATGCTCCTCGACGATAAAGCCATCTTGGCCCCCGCTAGAGCAGCGTTCCCGAGGAAACTGATTCTGCCGTCATCAATGTCAGGTATCAGCCCGATCGTCTTGGCGTTCCTTTTATCTACATGGCTGCCGAAGGCCCCCGCTATAAGCACCTTCCTCAGGTCCTCCTTCCCGACGCCCATTTTCTTCATCAGCACCGCGCCGGCGGAGTAGATGGCGGCCTTCGCTAGCAAGACCTCGTTTATATCCCTCTCCGATATGGTGATGTCGCTGTCTATCCCAGCCTCTTCGCTCCAAGTTATAACGAACTCCTTGTTTTTCCCGGCTTCCCTGAGGCGAGGAGTCTTTATACCAGCGTTGAATTTACCGATGCTGTCGATAATCCCGACTCGCAGAAGCTGAGCCACCGCGTCTATGATCGCCGAGCCGCATAGCCCGACAGGTTTGCCTTCCCCGAGTACCTTGAATTCAACATCGTGGGTCTCCTCGTCGATCCGGATGCTCTCTATCGCCCCGTCGACGGCCTTCATGCCGTGCTCGATGTGTACGCCTTCGAAGGCGGGCCCCGAGGCGCATGAGCAGCAGATTATGCGACCCCCATGACGGAAGATGACCTCTGTGTTAGTCCCTATGTCGAGGAGGAGGGCAGGACCTCCGGATCTGTATATCCCGGCGGAGAGGATGTCTGCGACCGCGTCAGCGCCCACGAAGCCGTCAATAATCGGCAGGAAGAGGACATGTCCGCATGAGTTGATCTCGATCCCCAGATCCCTCGCCTTCACGTCCACGAGGCTTCTCGACACAGGTGTGAAGGGGGACCTCGCGAGATACTTCGGCTCCAGTCCGAGCAAGAGATGGTGCATCGCTGTGTTCCCGACAAGCACAGCCTCGTAGATATTCCCGGTTCTAATCCTCATTTCAGAGCAGAGCTGCCCCACGAGAACATTGATGCCGCCTATGACCGATTCTTGGAGGACCCGCCTGTTCCCGGCCCTCTCCTGCGAGAAAGCGATCCTCGATATGACATCCTCGCCGTAGGCTATCTGAGGATTCTCCATCGACACCGATCTGATCGCCTCGCCGTTGCCCAAGTTCACGAGGCTGCAGGTGATCTTCGACGTCCCGATGTCGATGGCCAGTCCGAAGAGTTCGTCGGACGTATTCCCGGCCTCGACCGAGATTATCTCAGACTCGTCCCAGATCGTCGCCGTGATGGTATCAGAGGAGTGCAGTGTATTCGGCAGCTCCCTTACTATCTGAAGATCAACCGTAAGGTCGACAAGACCCTGCTCTCTCTGTAAGGCATCAAGCAGCCTCTCTACATCGGACATTCTATCCTCGAGAGAGGGCCTAGTCACGGTAACTGGATACTTCTTTACTGTAGGCTCTGGTCTGACTCGCCTCTCCTCGCCCCACTCCGTGAACCTTCTAGGTCTGAGTCGGCTCTCCACGGGAACCATCACGGTGACCTTATCTGATCCGGAAGTCAAGCGTGCTTCACATGCGAGCCTATACCCATTAGCGATCTCATCCTCGGCTAGGACCGGCTTCTCCCTATCGGTTATATGGTTAAGCCCAGCCTGATCGTTCACAATCACCCTGCATTTCCCGCACACCTGCTTCCCTCCGCAATCAGATCTTATCCCGATGCCATTCTTCTGGGCGACATCAAGCAGCGTGCTCGATATCTTGGCCTCTACCATCCTACCGTAGGGCTCGAACAGCACCTTGACATTCGTATCCAACAGCCACATCCTCCTTGGAGATATTTCCGTCAGCTTCCATCAGACTCGGGGGCCTTCTCATGGACCATTTCATGGTATCCTGTATATGGGGTGTGTTCTGTCCGGCCTCCTGCCTTCCTCTATGGAGGTCTGTGCCACCGCGGCATTGACAAGCGCCACAGACGGGAACACATAGTCTGCACTCTCGAGAGGACCGTACAGGATGAAGTCGGCGCCGAATACAGCACTCAGGGCTGACACAACCGCCGTGCTGGGCCTCACTGCCTGTGGCCCCATCTTTGTCTTCAGACCTCTCCAGGTCCCGATCGCATTGTGAGCCCCACATCCGGCCGGGTAGCCTAACTCGTTCTTCTCCTCCATGATCGCCTTGCAGGCGGAGCCGAGGGAGGGTATGTCTAGGACGCAAGTGTCGACCAGGACATTCTCCACGCCGGCTTCTACCAAGCGAGGCAGGGTTTCCCTGATGCAGTTCATCCTGCCCCTGCTCGTAAAGTCCCTCATGTTGTAGGCGAGCAGGACCACGTTCCTAATTTTACCCTGCTTAAGGCTCTCAAGCTCATCGGGTTGATAGCCTGCGCTTATCGAATTATAGATGACCCTGTCCTCGAGGCCGGTCTCCACGACGTGCTTTAGGGCGCCCATCCGTATATGGGCTGAGAGGCCGTCCATCAGCAACGGGCATGTCGTGACGCCTGAGACAAAGTCCAGCTCCTTCATCAGCGCTTCAGGCGTCGCTCCCACTACATCGAGCATGCAGGGATTCCCTGTCCTATCTGAGAACTCCTCTTGGGTCTTGATCGCCTTCTCGGCTGCCTCCTTGTCGAACTCCCCCCTCTTCTCGTCGATGATTATTTTGTGGTTCCTGAAGAATATGCTGCCTACGAGGACCGTGGGGCGGAGACCTGGAGCGCCGCCGACCTTGACTCCGCCGATCTCGAAGACCATCTGCGGGCTTTTAGGATTCAGGGACGTACCCAAGGCCCAGCTTCACCGTACAACCCTCACAACGAATCCCTCGTAATTATAGTTTGGGAGCAAACCCATATTCAAAACAGGTCCTGGTAATCAGCTTAGGCATCTAAAGTTTGCCGCATTTGAGCTCGGCGTGGAACTGCAGAGCAATCCTCAATTAAACATAATATCAGCGACGCATGAGAATCACTGATTGAGTTTGTCTAAGGTCGCCATCGTCAGGGGCAGTAGAGGGATTGAACCCGTATACAGGGCTCTCGACCTCATAGACTACGATGAGGGACTGAGGGGTTGGGACAGGGTTCTGGTCAAGGTCAACTTCATCACGACGAAGAACTGGGAGACTGGGGCAACAACCGACCCCATCGTCGTTGAGGCGATCATCGACAGAGTGAGGGATCTCAATGCCGAGGTCTACGTCGTCGAGTCGGACGCGACTATGACGAATGCTGATAAGGCCTTCATGGCTAGCGGGATGAAGGAGATATGCGACCGTAAGAACGTACCATGGATCAACCTGAGGCATACGGGTGAAAGGGTCAAGATCGATGTCCCTGAGGGATCTGTACTCAAGAACATCGAGGTCCCACGCATAGTTAGAGATTCAGCGATAGTAAGTGCAGCGAAGCTGAAGACGCACACCGAGACAGGAGTCACCCTGGGGATGAAGAACATGTTCGGCCTCCTGCCTGACAAATTCAAGGGCAAATATCACCTGAGGGGGATAGACAAGGTGATCCTGGACGTCAACATGGCCCTGAGGTCGCAGCTTACGGTCATCGACGGCTTCGTCGCCATGGAGGGAAAGGGGCCGGTCGGCGGCAGGCCCGTGAAGATGGACCTGATCATAGCAGGCACCGATCCGGTTGCCACAGACGCCACCGCCGCGAGGATCATGGGATTTGACCCTCATCTAGTCAGCCACATCAGCTCAGCTCATGACAGGGGGCTGGGCGAGATAGACGATGTCGAGGTCCTCGGTGAGAGGCTGGAGGATGTGACCAGGGTCTTCGAGAGGTTCTGACCGACGCGTACCTCCCTACTATCCTTTAGGCTTTGACGTTGATCACATTCGTCGTGCCCGGCTTCATGTACTGGTAGGCGCTCGGCTTCAGCTCGAAGAGCACATAAGAGGGGTCATCCGGTGCCTCCCAGAACTCCCTGAGGAAACCGATCCTGTCGAAGATCTCCTTCCTCACCTTCGGCGCCTCGACTATCCGGGTGGTGCACTCCGCCCTCAGTGAACCCTGATCCTCCCCCTCGCCGAGGAGGATGCAGAACTCGGCCCTTGGGTTCTCCCTCAACTGCTCGACCTTAGCGTTCTCCATGCCCGTGGCCACGTAGAACTTCCCGTTCAGATGTATTAGGGTGACTGGCCTGAGCCTCGGCTTTTCCCCGTCGACCGTCGCCAGGTGGGCGACCTGCGTCTCGGTGAACAAGCCAGCCACCTCGTTCCTCAGCCCCTCATTAGTCGACATGAAACTCAGAATGATCGTATCCCTACCTCTTATAAGGTTCTTAGTCAAAGCACGCACGTGGGGATGAAGAAGGATTTCTAGGGGTATGAGTGCTAGGAAACCTCTTAACGAACCTCGCCTTTGGCACAGCTTCGATCAAATGAAGAGGCTAACCCTTATACCACATGTGAGGCTTAGCTGAGTTCGTCTAGGTAGGTTCGGTGGATGCCAGCCATAGAGACCGTCGGCCTTGTTAAGCGGTTCGGTTCGCTAGCCGCTGTCGACGGGCTCAGCTTCGAGGTTGAAGCCGGCGAGATATTCGGGCTCCTGGGGCCGAATGGCTCTGGGAAGACAACGACCGTACGTATGCTTTCATGTCTCATGGCGCCCACCGAGGGTCAAGCTTCAGTTGGGGGGTACAACATCAACCGGGATCCACTGAAGGTGAGGGGGACAGTCGGCGTCCTTACCGAGAACCCCTCCCTCTACGAGAGGTTGACCGCCTACGAGAATATGGAGTTCTTCGCCAAGGCGTATGGCGTAGTCGATGATTCAGCAAGGACGAACAGGATCAGGGAGGTCCTCGAGTTCTTCGAGCTCTGGGACAGGAGGAACGAAAGGGTAGGCACCTACTCGAAGGGGATGAAGCAGAAGCTGGCGATAGCTCGGGCTATCGTCCATAACCCAGAGGTGCTGTTCCTGGACGAGCCGACGGCGGGCCTGGATCCCAAGGCGTCGAAGGACATAAGGGACATGATGGAGAGGCTGAGCAGGCAGGAGAGGCATACCATACTCCTGTGTACGCATAACTTGGAAGACGCCGAGAGGCTCTGCCGCCACGTCATGATCATAAATAAGGGAGGAGCATCGTCTCGGGCACAACAGACGAACTCCGCAGGAAGATCGCCGGTCCCCCGAAGCTCGAGGTAAGCCTGGTAAAGGTAAACGAGAAGATCGTGCGGGCCACGGAGGTGTCGAAGCGTGTCAAGGTAGTTGAGGTCAACGATGCAGCTACCAAGCTTGTGATTGACGTGGACGACCCTGACGACTCCACACCGTATAGAGTGAAACAAATAGTTGAAGCCGGCGGTCTCGTTAAGTCGGTGCAGCTCGTCGAGCCCTCCCTAGAGGAGGCGTATCTCGAACTCGTCAAGGAGACTGCGTATTGAGGCTGGACAGGGCTCTCCTCGTCTTCGACAAGGACTGGCGCGAGGTACGGAGGAACTGGGAGGTCATACTCCCCATCACGCTCGTACCACTCATTTTCTCAGTCATCCTCCCAGCCATATTCTTCATCCTCCCAGGTTCCGTGAGCAGCTCAGCTTCGACCGGCGGCTTCGAGGCACTGATCGGGAACCTACCAGCAGGCGTCCAAGCAGAGTTGGCGGGCATGACTCCGCTTCACGTCATGACCTACATTCTGGCGCTGTACTTCTTCGCGCCGTTCTTCCTCATCATACCGGTTATGGCTTCGAGCGTGATAGCCTCCGACAGCTTCGCCGGCGAGAAGGAGAGGAAGACGATCGAGGGTCTCCTCGCCACACCGCTGACCGACGGTGAACTGCTCCTGGGCAAGATACTGGTCTCATTCGTGCCCTCCATGCTCGTGACGTTCCTCTCCTTCGCAGCCTACTGCATATCCGTTGACTACCTTGGATACGGCCTATTCGGCAGGCTCCTCCTGCCTAACCTGAGCTGGCTCATGCTGGTGCTCGGTCTAGCGCCCGTCGTCTCGATGGCGGCGATAGGCTTGACCGTCATGATATCGGCGAGGGTGAGGGGGTTTAGGGAGGCCCAGCAGATAAGCGTCCTACTCATACTGCCCATCCTCGGCCTCCTCTTTGCCCAGGCGGCGGGGGTGCTCGTCATCGGTCCGACGATGATAATGATCCTAATAGGCCTCTTCGCCATCATCGACATCGTTGTCTTCAGAGTTGGACTCGGGCTATTCCGGAGAGAGGAGATCCTCTCTCAAACTAGATAGGCTCATAGGTTAAGATGGCTGAATCGATATACATCTTTACTATTTTTTTATGAAGATCAATACGTTTATAAGTAAATGTTTACCAATTTATAGTGTAAAAATTACCTTCGCCGGGAAGAAAGAAGAAGGAATGAAAAGGATGGGGCTGCTGTCAAACGACGAATCCGTCATCTGGCACGAATTCCAGCACGGCATGTCGACAGGGACTATAGCCGAGGCACACTCCGGAGAGGACTGGACAGCCGCCTACGCCTCCAGAGTCCTGAATAGAGCTCGGGGCAAGATCGCAGGCGCCCTCAAGGAGCAGGCGAATAGTCACCGCCTCGACGTCGAGAGCCTGCTAGACTACAAGGGGCTCCTCATCGGCTTCGACTACCAGGCGAACGCCCAGGTCTACGCCGTCTACACTGAGCGCCTCGGTGTGGTGATCTGGTACCGCCACGACTCTTACGCCGGTAAGCTCTGCCCGGAATGCCCCAAGGAGGAGGAGTGCAGGGAGGCACTCGACGCCATAGTCGAGGAGTACGGGATAGAGCTCCGCCCCGACGAGGAGGCGCTTCCCATGACCCTGCGCTCAATTGCGATCTTCAACAAGCTCGCGGCGAAGGAGACCCCAAGATACAAGAGAAGAGAGGAGAGTGACTGAGAATGGCTGAGCAAGTTGGAAAGGTGATCAGGCCGCCTGTCGAGATGATAACTAGCGGCAAGATATTCAGGCCCTCGAGGGCCTTCCTGTACAAGATGTGGATCCAGGGCATCATGGGCGCGGTGATTGTATGGGCCGCGACCATACTGTTCTTCGTTGGGATGGCCTACCTGATAGGTATGAACCCGGCGGAAAATCCGCCAGGATATGTCACAGTGGCTACTTATTGGGATCCCGTAAACTTCTGGACGATAGCACTCAACCTGATCTGGCTTGTACCCTACCTGATATTCGTCCCAGCCTATACACGGAGCATTGAGTACTCCGTCAAATCCGAGTCTGGGGAAACGCTGCCGGAGGTCTATGTGAAGAAGGGGATAGTCACCATAACCCGCAAGCACGTCCCATTCAGGACCATAACAAACATAGAGAGCAAGGCCGGCCCATTCGACCGCCTCCTCGGCATAGGTAGCGTCAGTATTGAGACAGCCGGCTACTCCGGCGCCAAAACGGCTGGACCGGAGGAGAAGCTGGAGGGCATCGTCTTCTATGAGGAGGTGAGGGACTTCATCCTAAACGAACTGCGGAAATACAGGACTCCGTACGCGACGACTACAGAGCCTGTACTGCCTGAGGAGCCGGTACTGAGGGGCGAGGGCCTCGATGACGAGATCCTGATAACACTACGCGAGATCAGAGACCTCCTCAGAAGCCAGAAAAAATAAACGTCCAACTTTTCTCCTAGATTTGGTGGGGTCGGGAGGATTTGAACCCCCGGCATTTGGGTTTCCGCTCCAAAAAGTCTTCATCCCCCATCAGGGTCAGCAGACGAGATTCATGGTTTTCTGGAGCCCAACGTCATACCAGGCTAGACCACGACCCCCACGCCGCAAATCCGATACCCTCTTTCACCTAATAAATCTTGTCGGGACCACACAACCCTTAACAGCGGGGCAGTCGAGCTCATCCAGCGTTGACGATCCTATTCAAGAGGAGCTACATCCCCAGGATACTTGACGGATCCAAGACGGCGACGAGGAGGCCGAGCCGCCCCATGGTCAGGAGAGGCGGATCCTACCACATCAGGACCGGCTTCTTCGACTACCTGCCTGAGAAGATTGAGGTGCTGAGGCTCCGCACACAGAGGTTAGGCTCCATGACCGAGGAGGACGCCACAAAGGAGGGCTTCACCAACCTAGAGGAGTTCAGAGGAGAGTGGGAGGCCATGTATGGGGCCTTCGACGGGGAAGCGGAGGTCTGGGTCGTCGAGTTCAGGCTCCTAGGCGGCGACCGAAAGATTTAAGCTAAACAGCCTGAGCATATGCTTCGGGTTACCGGCCATAGGGTGTGGGACCCACCCGAACCCATTCCGAACTCGGAAGTTAAACCACACTCCGTCTGCGGTGCTAGTGTTGTCTTAGGCTACGCGAAGCCGCGGAAGCTGGTGGCCCACCCTTCCACTATGGCCTTATGATTTTAGATAAATTGGGCTCCTGAGGTTTAGTGAACGACACCCAGGCGGTGCAGTTCTTCACTCAGGACCTCACGTGTCTTCTTTAGACCCGTCTGCCTGGCAACGAACTCATCGCCACTGAGGCTGCCCCTCCGCAGGTCCGCCTCGAGGAGGGATAGTTGGGTATCTATCTCTGCCAGGCGCCTGTTCAGTATCTCAGAATATTCGCCCCTGGCGGGAGCCATGTCCTCGCCCGGTGCGATGTCTGTCGCGATCACGCCGTCCTGTATGCGTAGTATGCGGCCAGCGACTCTGGCCACCCTAGGGTCGTGGGTTACCATGATGATGGTCTTGCCGAGCTCCTTGTTCACCTTGGCGAGGTAATTGACGACTATCATAGCATTCTCAGTGTCTAGGTCTCCTGTCGGCTCATCGGCGAGGAGAAGGGGAGGGTCGTTGGCTAGCGCGGCCGCTATGGCCACGCGCTGCTGTTCTCCACCGCTCAGCTCGCCGGGCTTGTGGTTCATCCTTTCTCTCAGCCCTATGATGCCGATGAGCTCATCGACCCTCCTCCTCCGCTCCTCCTTGCGGACGCCTAGGGCGGATAACGGGAGCTCCACGTTCTCCGCTGCGGAGAGCGTCGGGATCAGGTTCATGTTCTGGAAGACGTGACCGACGGTGCTTCTCCTGAACTCAACGAGCTCCACAGGCTTGAGAAGTGTGAGGTCAACGTCGAAGACCTTAACGAAGCCCGCCGAGGCCCTGTCGAGGCCACCTATGATGTTGAGCAACGTGGACTTCCCCGAGCCGGATGGGCCTATTACGGCGACCATCTCCCCTTTCCCGACGGTGACGGTCAGCCCCCTCAGGGCTTGTACTTCCACCTGGCCTAGCCTGTATATCCTGATCAGGTCACGGACCTCTACAGCCTTCTCGCTCATGTTCACTCCTCAATCTTCCAACTCGGTTTATCGGTTATTCTCTTAACGGCGACCAATATCGGCGCCACCGTCGCGGCTAGGAGCATTGCTACGACGAGGAGCAGGTTGATTATCGATGCCATCGGGAAGACGACCTGCCTCTGCAGCATAGTCGGTACGACCATGTTGAACACCTGCGCCTCGCCCTTAAGGGCTACGAAGCCTATGGCGACTCCGAGGACAGCGGCGAAGAGGGACATCCCCACATTCTCCAGCAGCAGACTCACATCGAGTTGCCTCGGACTGAAGCCCCTGATCGTCATGAGCGTCAGCTCCTTCCACCTACTCCTCAGGATGGTTGAGACAACGAGTAGGACGCCGACCGAGGCCACGAGGGAGGAGAAGTAAATGCCAAGCTCCTCCACCTTCCTCGGCCCTGCCAGGAAGATGTTGTCGATGGTCTCCTCGCTGAGTAGGCTCGCGACGTCGACTTTCTGGACGTTCTGGCTTAGGGCCAACACGGCCGTCTTGAAGGCGACCGAATCCGCTCCGTCCTTCAGTTTCACGAGGATGCGGGTCTGAGTTATGTCCTTATCCTGTACGTTGTCCAGGAAGCTCTTGTTGACATAGAATGTCGGGTTCTGGACGATCCAAAGTTCGCCCATGTCTCGGCCGAAAAAACCGACTACCTTGAATGAGAAAGTTTTGGTGCCGACCTGCACGACATACGAGCCGCCGAGCCTTATGCCACGGTTGTTGGCGGCCCCCCTTTCCATTAAGACAGTGGTCTGGCCTGTCATATTCTCGAATGCCCTTTGATTGTACCAGCCCGGCTCCTGATACGCGATCTCAGACCATTTCAGAGGGTCTATCGCCCTAGCTGGGACGACGCCGAGGCTGGTCGTGACGGTGAAACAGATCTCGACAGTGGCAGCTGAGACATCCCCCAAACCCATTATCTGGGACGCTATGTCCTCCGCCCCTCTCGAGTTGAAGAGCCAGACGGAGGCGTCGGCGCCCACCGAGACTTTCACCGCCCTCTCTATGAAGTCGTTGGAGCTCGCGGCGTTGCCTATGACGGTGACTCCATAGCCGATGATGAGGGCTGCCATGAACGTGGAGGCCGCCGTCCTCTTCAGGTTCCTCCGGGAACTCAGCGCCAATATCCTCGATGCGTCCCCCGCGAGGGCACCAGCGATCCTCGCGAAGAACTCCTGAAACCATGGGACATACATGAGGAAGAGTTTCGTCACGCCCCAGAACAGGAGTATAGTCCAGATGAAGCTAAGCAGGTAATCCATTCCCCACCACGTAGAGAAGAGGATCTGGGTCACCATGTCGGACGACTCAGGCCTATACGACTCGACGCTGATGCCCATGATGAGCATCACGAGCTTGTATGCACCAAGCGAAGCGGCGATCAGTGGCTCAAGCCAGGAGCCTAGCTTCTCCCCCTCTGGCCTGTACTCTCGGAGGGCATCCACTACCTCGATCTCTGTCGCCCGCTTCGATGGCCTGTAGACGGCCAGAAGGGCTAGGGCTGCACTGAAGAGCATCGAGGCCCCTAACGTGACCGGAGAGATCGAAACGAGGACCTGAAGAACGCTCAGGCCGGGTATTGCTAGGGGCACTATCAGCGCCCCAAGTATTATGCCCGCGAGGCCGGCGAAGACGCTGACAATAAGCGCCTCGAAGAGGAAGATGAGGAGTATCTGCCTATGGGTCAGCCCCCTGGTGAATAGGAGGCCTATCTCCCTGCGTCTCTGGGCCATGACGATGTCGGACACGGTTGATCCGAGGTACCACGCCGTGAAGAAGACGGGTATGGACACGAGCAGGGTACTGGTCTTTATCTCCGCAGAGACCTGCGAGGAGATGAAGTCGAGGACGTCCGCGATGTGGATGTAGGGTGTATAAAAGTATCGAGCGCCTTCGCCGTTCAGCTGCTCATATATCTCTGTCAGGCGATGCAGTGAGCCCTGAATGTCCCATGGATTGATGATCCTCGCCCTATCTAGTGTGATGAGGGCGACGCAGGCGAGGTCGTCAACGGGCCTCCTCCTCATTTCACCGTAGATTGGGGCGAGCATGTCCTTGAAGGTCGACTCGCTCATTAAAACCAGTTGGTAAGGTGGCCTCCTCGCGACCTCCTCGGTCCCGGTAATGATGCTCAGGAGGTACTCATTGTATCGTCCTGTCGCTATGGCGAAGTTCCTGTTATCCAGTGCGACCGGCTCCGCGACCTGGAAGTTGAAATAGAGTTTCTTGAATTCCGTCAGGTCACCGTAGGGTTTGTAGGTCTCGAAGCTTATTGTTGCGGTCTCCCCCTCCGGGAACATGGTCGCATTCGTCGATGCTGCCTCAATGTGTATCTTACCGTCCTCGAGGCTGATGGTGCCTGAAGCCTCCTTTAGCAGGTCGGATTCGTCTGGAAGGACGAGGAGTATCGAGGTGATGGTCCCGTTCGAGGCTGACGAGTTGAGGCCTATCTTCATCCTTATGAGATGGCCCACACTCTCAACGCCGTCGATCTTGCCAAAGATCTGGTCCGCCTCGTATATCCTTGTCACCGTCACGTTCTTCTCGGCGGCGGTGCAGGTGGCATCGATATTCGCCACACTTAGAGTCGAGTCGAGGAGGGATACACCG
>CAZYUK010000020.1:0-11892 GCA_964650675.1 uncultured Candidatus Bathyarchaeia archaeon | reverse complement strand
CTGCTCGTGGTCAGGGATGAGCTGTCGATAGACGTCAAGCTATTCGAAAGCGTGGTCGGCAGCAAGGAGCAGGAGGAGGTGGCGAAGATAGCGAAGGGCGAGAAGCTCCTCCTCAACATTGGGACTTCTAAAACGATGGCCGATGTGGGCCTCGTCAAGAAGGATTACTTCGAGGCCAAGCTGAGCATCCCCATCTGCGGCGAGGAGACGGACAGGGTTGCTATAAGCAGGAGGCTTCAGGGCCGGTGGAGGCTCATAGGCGCGGGGACCCTGAGTGGGTGAATTGTCCGGAAAGGCTGCGGCTTCGGTTCTCGTCGACACCAACTTCCTCTTCATCCCCGCCAGGTTCAGCGTCGACATCTTCGATGAGATAGAGGGGCTCCTAGAGGTGCCTGTCAGGCTGATGGTGACCACCCCCGTCGTCGAGGAGCTGAGGGGTCTCAGCGCGGATGAGAAGCCCTCTCGGAGCAGGGAGGCCGCCTTCGCGCTCGCCCTGTCCCGTCGCTGCGAGGTCCTGGACCTACCCCTCGTGCCGGGCGAGACCGTCGACGACTCCCTGGTTAGGGTGGCTAGGGAGAACGGGTTCTATGTGGCGACTACCGACGCCCAGCTTAGGAGGAGATGCCGTGGGGATGGTGTGCCGGTGATCTTCCTAAGGCAAAGGTCCCACCTCGCCCTGGACGGCCACAAACCCTGACACACCATCGGATCGATGAAGACGCCTCCCTCACCCCATCGGGGTAGCATACATCTTTTTATAGGATTTAACTGGTATTGGTTTAGGGTTTGGAAGGATACTCTACTAGGAGGCATTGTGTCTGGCTATGATTCCTGCTTGGTTTGTCGCCCCCGCCGCGGCGATCCTCTCGGTCTTGACGGGGTTCTACATTCTCAGGTTCGTGAAGCGTCAGGATCCGGGCACGGAGCGGATGCAGTTCGTCTCGGGAGCGATAAAGCAGGGCGCGAAGGCCTTCCTGAACAGGATGTACAGGACACTCGTCTTCTTCGTCGTCGGCATGGCCGCTGTGCTCCTCATATTCCTCCCGCATCCAATCTGGGCCACATCTAACCCACTCGCGAACGTTACACTCGCAGCTGCCTACGTGTTTGGCTCCGTCTGCTCGGCTCTGGCCGGGTACCTTGGGATGGATGTGGCCACCGACGCGAACGTGAGGTCCGCATCGGCAGCGAGGAAGGGGATCACCAAAGCCTTCCCTATAGCGTTCAGAGGAGGCGCCGTGATGGGGCTGAGCGTCGTCGGTATCGCCCTGCTAGGCGTCAGCGTCGTCTACTTCATGACCGGCGACCCGAGCGTCATCGTCGGCTTCAGCTTCGGCGCCAGCGCCCTCGCCCTCTTCGCCAAGGCGGGGGGCGGCATATATACGAAGACTGCCGACATCGGGGCGGACCTGGTCGGGAAGGTGGAGATGGACCTCCCCGAGGACGACCCCAGGAACCCCGCCGTCGTCGCAGATAACGTCGGCGACAACGTCGGCGACGTCGCGGGAATGGGGGCGGACCTCTTCGACTCGTACGTCGCCAGCCTCATGGCGGTGATGCTGCTGGGCAGCGTCCTGGGGACATATCTCCTCGAGCTTCCCCTCGTCTTCGCGGGTTTAGGCGCCTTCGCCTCGGTAATCGGCGTCTTCATCGTCAGGGTCAGGGAGGGGGGAGACCCCGGTTCAGTCCTCAACAGGGGGACATACGTGACATGCATCCTATATATAGTGGGGACCCTAGGGTCTTCCTACCTGCTTGGGTACGACCTCAGGATCTGGGGGGCCTCGGCCCTTGGGCTGCTCGCAGGCATCATAATCGGGGTGACCTCGGACTACTTCACGAGCATAAACAGGCCCCCGACTAGGCTGACGGCGGAGTCCAGCGTCACGGGGCCCGCGATAAACATAATCACGGGCTTCAGCTACGGCCTCATAAGCGTCCTGCCGCCCCTCATCGGCATCGGCCTAGCCTCATGGGCCGCATATATCCTCTGCGAAGGCATAGGGCCAAACTACGGCGTCTACGGTGTGGGTGCGGCAGCCTTCGGCATGCTCAGCATCGTCGGGATGGTCGTCTCAAATGACAGCTTCGGCCCCATAGGGGACAACGCCAAGGGGATAGCCGAGCAGTCTGGCCTCGAGGAGGGGACTATCGAGATCCTCGACAAGCTCGACGCCGCCGGCAACACGAGCAAGGCGATCACTAAGGGATTCGCCATAGGGGCGGCCGGCCTGACGGTCATAAGCATCCTCGCCGCCTTCAAGGAGGTCGCGGAGGTGCAGTTGGGTAGGGCTGTGGTCTTCGACCTGATGAACCCCATCGTCATGGTGGGCGCCCTCATAGGCATAGCGATGCCTCCGGTCTTCTCGGCGCTCCTCATGCTGGGGGTCGGCAGGAACGCCTTCAGGATGATAGAGGAGATCCGCCGCCAGTTCCGGGAGATCCCCGGCCTCAGGGAGGGCAAGGAGGGTGTTGTTCCCGACTACGCCAAGTGTGTCGACATTGCCACCATCGGGGCTCTCAAGGAGCTGCTGCCTCCGAGCATAGTGATCATTGTGACCACGCTGGTGGTCGGCTTCGTCTTCGGCGTCGAGGGGCTCGGGGGGTACCTGGCTGGCTCCATATTCAGCGGCCTGGTCTTCGCCCTCCTCATGTCGAACGCTGGCGGCCTCTGGGATAACGCGAAGAAGTATATAGAGGAGGGGGCGCTGGGCGGGAAGGGCTCAGAGGCCCACCACGCCGCGGTTATAGGCGACACCGTCGGTGACCCGTTCAAGGACACGGCTGGGCCGAGCCTCAACACGATGGTCACGGTGATAGGCCTCGTCGCAAACATATTCCTCCCCCTCTTCATCCTGTACGCCATCCTCTAGGCGCCGGCTGAGGCACCCATATACATTTATTAGCCTGTTCCGGTCTCTTGTTCGGTAGCTTCGAAGGGAGACAACCCCGTTGTACAGGCACCTCAGAGAGGCGTGGAAGACGCCGGCGAAGAGCTTCGTCCAGGACGTGATGCGCCAAAGGGTCGTCATTTGGCGGAGGCAGCCGACGATCGTCAGAGTCGACAAGCCCACTAGACTCGACCGCGCCCACAGGCTCGGCTACAAGGCCAAGAAGGGGTTCGTAGTCGTCAGGGTCCGCATCCGCAGGGGCGGGGGCAACAAGCTGAGGCCCATCCTCGGCCACAGGCAGAAGAGGATGGGCGTCACGAAGATGACGCGGGCGAAGAGCATTCAGGCGATCGCCGAGGATCGGGCGGCTAGGAAGTACCCGAACATGGAGGTCCTGAACAGCTACTGGGTATGGCAGGACGGCGTAAACAAGTGGTACGAGGTCATCATGGTCGACCCGAGCAGCCCGAGCATCAAGACGGATAAGGTCGTCGGCTGGGTCAGCGGCGGCTACAGGTAGAGGAGCATCCTCTCCGCCTCGCTCTGGGCTAATTGGTAGCCCATAAATACGATAAGGGTGCAGACTGGAACCTGCACCATTAAATCTTGAAGCCAGAGCAATTAAAAATTGAGTGAAAGTCCCGTCGTACAACACAGCGCAAAACTCGTAGGAGGCTCCTAGCGGTGGGATTTGTACGATTCTCCTTCATAATCCCCACACTTAACGAAGAGAAGAACCTAGACAGCTGCCTTAACTCCCTAACTAGTCGCTCTTTAGAATCTTAGCCTCAGCTGCTTCTGCGCTCTTCGTCGGCGGTGCATCCCCCAACTCAACAACACGCGCTTGTAGATGTTCAAGCAGGTAGACTCTGCAGTATATTTACAGCCCTGTATGTAAGCCAGTCATCCTCAGTCTGGTGGAACCCTCTGAACTTCATCACAGGGACTGATACCTTGTCCACCTTCGACGACACCTTAGAAGGCCCATTATAGGTGTACCTGCCTGTCTCGGGGTCATACATTGAATCAAGCCATTCCAGGAGCGTCGCAGCCGAGGTGCTCTCCAACGCAATCCCCGTCTTGGCGAACATTTCAAGCTCCCTCAGAGGCTCGTGTCCGTGGTAGAAGACCCGCTTAATCTCCTGCCGTGGCTTTTGGTCGAGATGCCAGGCGAGGAATCGCAGCCCCCTCTCAAGCGCGTCCCTGTACTCGGGGAGGCGGCTGTAGTAGAGGGCTCTCACAGAGAAGCTTGAAACCCAGGGACAGCCCCTGAACCACCCTTGTTTTGCGTACCTTCCGTCACGGTGTCCTTCACTGAGCCAGCCGCCATCCTCCCTCTGCCATCGGACGAGGAGATCAAGGCTCTTCCGAAGCCTCGGATCCGAGGATGCTCTAACATTGCAGAGGTTCGCAAGCATGATCGACATCCTGCAGGGATAGTTGGGGGGCTCACCGGAATGGTCTTCACCGATCTCCCGCTTATCCTCGGTCAGCACTCCGTTATCCAGCTGCCAGCCTAGTGCGTAGTCGACCGCCTTCTTCACCCTCGAATCCTCGATGCTGTAGCCCATGTCCCCGAGTATTCCGAGTATCCACACGGTTGTTACATATTTGGGGCTCACAGGGGTATAGCCACCCTTCTGAAGGTAGCCCGGAGGAGGATGCCAGGGGCCTCCTGTATACCATGAGCCGTCGTCCGCCTGTCTCTCGAAGATATATCTGCTAAGCGTGTCTTCCTCGACTCGTCTCCAAGACTCTAGTACGTGAGCTGAATCGGTTTCCTCCCCGAGGATATTAAGATAGGTGAGGTATCCGACGGGGGCGGACGCATGGCTAATGAGCCACGAGATGCTTTTCTCAAGTTTTTTATCTGACAAGGATCCCCCAACTTCGTACTATCTTTTTATGCGTATAATGATGATCACGCGCTCATTAAGCTGAGATGGTCACGCCTCTTGTTGCCGACAAACCCCTGATTCTCATTAAAGCAGGCGAACTCCGGCTACATAATTTCATGTTTAATTGTAATTTTGTTTGGCGTAGTCGTCCCTCACCGGCTTGTGGTCGAAGAACATCACAGTCCAGTCGTTCCTGAAGATCATGAAGGCGTACTTCACGAGTCCGAGCTTCCTGATCCTGCGGATCGAGTAATTGACCCAGATATCCTTGCTCACGGCTATCCTGCCGAGGGGCCTGAGCCTCCTCACGATCTCGACGTCATCCGAGTAGGGGAGGTCACTGTAGCCCCCGACCTTGTTGAAGACGTCTCGGTTGAAGGCGGTATTGGCGCCGCATAGGTGGTAGAAGCCCAGCTTCGCTGCGATGAGGACGAAGAGGTTCGATATCTCGAAGAGAACGTTGTAGGCTGCGCGTTCGTCGTCGTCGAGATCGCCGAGGACAGGCTTGAGCAGGCCTGTGGCTGCGAGGACCCTCTCATCCTCAAAGCACCTCATGATGCTCTCAAGCCAATTGGGCGGCGGCAGGCAGTCGGCGTCTGTGTTCACGATCACCCTCCCTCTGGCGATCCTCGCGCCGTCGTTGCGTGCGCCGCCGACCCCCTTACTCACCTGCTGGATCACCCTGTCTGCGTACCTCTCCGCGATCTCAACGGTGTGGTCCCTGCTCTGGCCGTCCACGACTATCACCTCGAACCGGCTCCGGGGGATGGTCTGCCTCTCTAGGGACCTAAGGCACCTCTCTATGTTCTCTTCCTCGTTGTAGGTGGGGATTATGACCGAGATCATCCTGCTCCTACCCCGATCTTCTCCGCGGCCTCCTTCCCCGAGAGGATTGATCTGTCCATGTTGAGGTAGCCCCACTCGCCGAACCTCCCGATCGGGTGGACACGGTTCCGGCTGAGGCAGTCGTGGATGATCGCCGTGTTCCTCCTGTGATCTAGGTCATTTATGACGTATGCGTATTTGAAATCGAGGGCCTCGAAGACATCCACCTCATCGTTCTTCCTCATGATGCCCGCCTCGATGAGCCCTTCCCTGACCTTGAATTTTGTCTCATCCAGGTCAGGCCTATTCCCCCTGTATGTGACCTCGACGAGGATCGAGCTCCTGCCCCTCGGCGTGGTCCCCTCGGAGAAGTTCATCGGGAAGCTGACCCTGTTGAAGATGTACCGCTTTTCAGGGAAATAGAGCCAGTGCTTATCAGATACCCTCGGTCTGTTCACGCCTATGTTGACGCATATGAGGCTGTTATGGACGAGCCTCTCAGATGCTTCGACGACCTCTTGGGGGGCGTCCTTGATTATCTTGACTACCTCGGGGAGGGGCATGGATGAGAGTACGGCGTCCGATTCGACGGTTCTATTCACCCCATCTTTCCCCTTGTATGTCACCCTCATGCCCTTCGGACCCCTTGGATCGATCTCAACGGCCTCGGAATTTAGGGATACCTTCCCGACCTTGCCCGCGAGGGCGTTCGCTATGGCGCCTATCCCTCCTCTGCGGGGGTAGAGGAAGTAGGCGTTGGGGCCGTATTCCTTCTCAACCTTCTCCCCGGCGCCTCTGACCATCTCGTCTATGCTAGGGGCAGGGACCCTGCCCGCGATCCAGTCGACATCCATCCGGTCGAGGGGGTACTTCCAGACCTTCTCGTTGTACGGCACCATGTAGTGCCTGGCTATCCCGGAGCCGAAGGTGGAGTTGATCCACTCCAGGAAGTTCCTGGGCTGAGTCTCACTCCTCTCTTTGAACCCAGACAGGCACTCCTCTATGGTTTCCCGTGGGAGGCCGTAGAGGTTCACCTCGAACGGGTACTCCACATAGGTGCCCTCTAGGTAGATGTAGGCCCTACGTGCCTGCCGCACCAGGTTACCCTGGAGGAGGCTCCCTATGAGGTCTTTCACATACTGGTCGCCCGTGAAGAAGATGTGGGGGGCGAGGTCGAAGACGTATCCTTTCGTTGCCACGCTGCGGCAGAGGCCGCCCACCTCCGCCTCCCGCTCCATGACGAAGTGCCCTGATCCGAGGTGGTATGCGGCGCTGAGCCCCGAGAGGCCCGCCCCGATGACCGTTATCAACCGGTTTGACCGGCTTTATTGGCTTCCCCAACCATATTAATTGTTTTGTCCGAGTGCGGAAGGCTCTATCCGAGGAGCCTGATGAGCTTCTCCGCCACTATGGTGCTGTTCGCCAGCTGGGCCTCCACCGACTCCGCGCCTATGTGGGGGGTGCAGACGACATTCCCGAGCCCCACAAGATCGACGTTCTTCGTTGGCTCCTCCTCGTAGACGTCGAGGGCGGCTCCTGCCAGATGGCCGGACTTCAGTGCCTCGAGTAGGGCCTCCTCGTCAACTATCCCCCCTCGGGCCGCGTTGATGAGGTAGCTTTCCTTCTTCATCTTTCCGATCGTCTCGGCGTTGAACATGCCCCTCGTCTGGGGCAGGAGAGGCACGTGGACCGTGACGAAGTCGGACTCGGCGAGGAGCCTGTCAAACGGGACAGACTCGGCGCCTGCCTCCTCGACGAGGCTCATCAGCTTGTCTATCATCACGTCGTAGCAGAGGACGCGCATGCCGAGGGCCTTCGCCTTCTTGCCCAGGAGGTGACCTATGCGGCCGAAGCCGACTATGCCGAGCGTCTTCCCCTGAATCTCGAAGCCTGTGAGCTTGCTCTTGATCCACTCGCCCCGCTTCATGGAGGCATCGGCTTTAGGGAGGTTCCTGGCGAGGCTGAGCATGTAACCGAGGACGAGCTCAGCGACGGCGTTGCTCGGCGCCTCAGGCGAGTTTATGACCTGGACGCCGCGCCTCCTCGCCTCGTCGACGTCGACGTTGTCTAGGCCGACTCCGGCCCTCGCTACGGCTCTGAGGTTCGGGGCAGCCGCGAGGACATCCTTCATCACCTTGGTCCTGCTCCTTACGACGAGGGCGGTGTTCCCTCCGGCCTTCTTCACGAGTCCCTCGGGGGTTATGGCCGTGTCCAGGTCGACGGCGAAGCCGGCCTCCCTCAGCATGGCGACGCCCACCTCGTCGATGGGGTCACAGATCAGAATCTTGACACCTTTCACAACCGGCGCCTCCCTACTTCTTGGCCTTGGCGGCGACTATCTGTATCACGTCATTGTTTTTAAGGAGATAGGTGTCTGCCAGCCTCCTCTTGGTCCGGGCGTCGACTGCGAAGAGGAAGCTCTCCTGGAGCTCCGTGTGGATGACGCCTGCAAACCCCTTGGACATGGTTCCCTTGGGGACCAGGAAGCAGTCAGGCAACACCCTGTTCTGCTTGTCCGTCAGCTTCTCGGCGTCCTCGACCGGGTAGACGACGATCATGTCGAGGAGCCCGAAGAACGCCTCGTTCAGCGCCTCCTGGACGCCTGTGCCCCCCCATCTCTCGAAGACCCTCTCGCGTATCATCTCCAGGGCGTTCAGCTGACTCTGGTTGAGCTTGTCGGGGCTCGTTATAGCGAAGTCCTTGTCTCCCGGTAGGTACCTTACGAGGCCGGCCTCCGCGGCCCTCCTAAGGGCGAGCTCCGCCTCTGCGCAGGTCGGGACAACCCTATAACCCTCCTTCCTTATGCGCTCTATGTTCTCGGCTGAGTGCCCCTTGTCAGCCTTGTTCGCGGCGACTATGAGCGGCTTCGAGGCCCTGCGGAGCTCCTTGACGAACCTCGCGAACTCCTCCCTGCTCCAGGTCGAAGCCTTGAAAGGGTTGAGGCCCGCCCTCTCATGAGCCGTTTGGATGTGGCTCCTGCTTATGCCGAGTCCGGTGAGCTTTTCGGCTATGTGCTTGCCTATCTCCTCCCGCTTGGACTCCGCGGTCCGCGCGGCGCGCTCCCAGTCCTTCGCGACTATCGACTGTAGCCAGAGGTCGAACTCCTCCTCGAACAGGTGGACGTCGTCGAGGGGGTCGTGTGTGCCCGGGGGGACCGGCTGGCCGCCCTCGTCCGTGGAGCCCGCGGCGTCGCAGACCACAACAAGCGCGTCTGCGCGGCGGACCTCGTCCAGGAACTGGTTGCCTAGCCCCTTCCCCTCGTGGGCGCCCCGGATCAGCCCAGGCGTGTCTATGAGGTCGACTGGTATTAGCCTGATGCCGTCGACGCAGGCGCTGTTGTTCGGGTTATCCTTCACCCCGAACTCCCGGCAGACGCAGGGGCTCCTCACGTATGCGACGCCCCTGTTCGCCTTGATGGTGGTGAAGGGGAAGTTGGCGATCTCGACGGGCTTCAGCGTCGCCGCCGCGAAGAAGGTGCTCTTCCCGACGTTAGCCTTACCCACGAGTCCGACGAGGGGCGCCAAAACTGCATCGAGGTTACTGGGACCCCGGGGCTTAAAACCACTTTCGCCCCGCTCAGCCTACTTCTCGTAGAAGTCGATCTGCTTCTTCTTGCCGAATGCCTTGAGGCCATGCTTCTTGAGCTGGCTCCGAAGCTCGTTGGCCTCCTGCTTGGATATCTCGCCCCTCTTCTCGAGGTAGTCTATTATCTCGGTGGCCTGCTCCTTGGTGCTGCATCGGCGGAGGAAGTCCATCGGGCCGGGCTCGTAGCCCTGATACTTCCTCTCGGGCTGCTCCTCCGAGGAGTCGAAGGAGACATCTGCCAGGGAGGTGCCCTCCTCGATCTCCTCAGCGAGGTGGGGGTAGAGTTCCTTGAACTGCCTTTTCTGCATACGTTTCGTGTCTTATTTTCCGGGTAAATAAATGTGACGTTGTTACCTCTTCTCACATACATTTTCTACCCTTTGGGTCACGAGGACGCCGCCTGGCACATCCCTAGTCACCGTGATCCCGGGCGCGATCCAGGCGCCTGAGCCCACTATGACGCCGGGGTCGATGCTGACGTTGATGCCTGTCTGGGCATCGTCGCCGATGATGGCGCCGAGCTTTCTGAGGCCGCTGTCGACCCTTCTCTCCTTTATGGTGACCTTCACCGGCTTCTTGTCGAAGCGTAGGTTAGCCGTTATCGTGCCTGCTCCGAGGTTGCAGTTGGAGCCTATGATGCTGTCGCCGACGTAGCTGAGGTGGGCGACGTGTGTGCCGTCCATGATGATGCTGTTCTTCACCTCGCAGGCGTTGCCCACGCGGGTGTTCCTTCCGAGGCTCGTGCCAGCTCGAATGTAGCAGTTGGGACCGACATCCGCACCCTCGCCGATATAGACAGGCCCCTCGATGTAGGCACCCGACCTGACCCTGGCGCCTCCGCAGACGTGGACGGGCCCATTCAGGACTACGCCCTCCTCGACGGCGCCGAGTACGCGTGGCTCCAGTGTGGAAAGAGCCCTGGCGTTCGCGTCGAGGAGGTTCCAGGGTAGGCCGATGTCGAGCCACTCCCCCTCCCCGAGCCTGTGAAGGTTGACCTTTAAGCCGTCCCCCAGCATCAGCCCCAGCGTGTCGGTTATCTCATACTCCTTCCGTGGGCTCAGCCCGGTTCTCCTGATATACTCGAAGACTGTAGGAGGGAAGATGTATATCCCAACATTGGCGAGGTTGCTGGGCTCCGAGCCGGGCTCAGGCTTCTCGACCACCGCCTTCACCCGACCAGCGTCGGCCTCGACGACCCCGTACTCCGAGAGCGCCTCCACGGGCATCGCCGTCATCGTCGTCTCCCCCTCGACGTGGCTCCTGACTATTTTCCTGATGGTGCCCGGCTCCAAGTAGGCGTCTCCGTAGACGCCGATGAACTCGTCTCCGCCCACGAACTCCTCAGCCGTCCTGAATGCGTCGGCCGTCCCCAGGAACTTCTCCTGCCTGGCGTAGGTGATCCTCAGGCCGAGGCGAGAGCCGTCGCCTAGTTCCTCCTTTATTTTCTCCTCCATATGGTGGGTGACGAGGAGGATGTCCCTCGCGCCGGCGCGGGCAGCCTCGACGAGCAGCCACTCGACGAGCGGCTTGCCCGCCACCGGGAGAAGCGGCTTCGGCCTCGTGTCCGTCAGGGGCCTCAGCCTCTCGCCCTTCCCGGCCGCCAGAATGACCGCCTTCATCCCGAAGCCTCCATGATCCTACCGACGAGAACCCGGCTCATCTCCATGATGCTATCCGCCGACTCCCTATTCTTTCCTTCGGCTGTTATCCTTATGAGAGGCTCGGTGCCAGAGGCTCTTATCAGCGTCCAGCCTTCCTCCAGCTCGAGGCGGAGGCCGTCGACCCTGTTGACCGATTCGACGCCTCTGAACACCTTACTGTACCCCTTGGACAGCGCCTTCATGGTCTGTTCCTTGCGTTCATTGGGGCAGCCCAGCTTGGAGTTGATTATTGGATACTCAGGGACATCTGAGATGAACTCCGAGGGCCTCTGACCCCTCGCCTCGATCGCCTCAAGCAGCTTCAGGGCCGAGAGGATGCCATCAGGGCACATGTTGACGCCGGGATGAACCCATGCGCCGACCGGTTCGCCCCCGAAGACCGCGCCCCGATCGGTCATCGCCTCAGTTATGTAGGCGTCGCCGACCCTGACCCTGACGACGCTGCCGCCGACGGCATCAACCATGTCTTCCATGCACATTGATGCGCCGACGTGCGTCACGACGACGCCGCCACGGTTCTTCTCGACCTCATACGCGGCGTAAGCGGCGAGCAGCCTGTCTGGGTTCAGCACGGAGCCCTTCTCGTCGAGGGCCATCATCCTGTCTCCGTCGCCGTCGAAGCCGAAGCCGATGTCTGCCCCTGAAGCCTTCATGAACCTCCCGAGCCTTTCGAGGGATTCGGCTGTCGGCTCCGGGTTTCCGGCTGGGAAGTGGCCGTCCGGGTAGGCGTTGATTGTCGTCGCCTCGATCCCGACGGCGTCGAAGGCCGCCGAGGCGACCTTGGATGCGGCTCCGCAGAAGAGGTCGCATGCCACCTTCCACTCCCTCTCAAGCTGGATGGCCTCGGCCACCGCATCGATGTACATCCATGAGGCGTCCAGCTCCTCCGTTGAGCCGACGCCGTCCCACGGGGCGAGGTCAAACTCCTGACCCATTTTAGCCTCGACCTCCCCCTGCTCCTTCCCGGTCAGTGACGTGCCCCTCGAGTTGAAGACCTTCAGACCGTTATACTCGGGTGGGTTGTGGCTTGCG
>CAZYUK010000019.1:0-12570 GCA_964650675.1 uncultured Candidatus Bathyarchaeia archaeon | reverse complement strand
GGCCCTACGAGCTCGTAGTTCCTCCAGGTGATATCGGTCATGGCCCTGTTCGGGAGCCCTACACGGGTCTTAGTCACCCACCTCGCGGAGACCTTGCAGAAAGTTATCTCGGCGACGTGCCTGGCGTTGTTCTCGAGCACGTCGTAGATCTGCTGCGCCATGCCGAGTGTGGGCGTCCTCCAGGCGTACTGGATCTGGGCTATCCGCGGCGGCAGGTTGTCTGAGGTGCACTGGCCTGCGACCATTATGAACTCGTTCAGGGTCCAGTAGGCGCCGTGGGGGAGCATCGCCTCCTTCGTGTACTTCGTCGTCGTGTACATGAGGCAGACGGCGTCGAGGGCGGCGGGGCATCTGCCGCCCGCGTGGCCGCCGACCCTCATCGGCCCCACCGGCTTGAACCACTTCTCCGGCTCCAAGCACTCGAATGTGAAGACGACGCTCCAGTAGGCGCCGTTCTGCGTCTCTAGGAGGCAGGTGTTGAAGCCAGACGGGTGGTAGCAGATGGAGGCGTCGTGGTCGTCGAAGTACCCCTTCGCCGCGTGGACCGGCTTGGAGCCGCAGACCTTCTCCGCTGGCTCGCCGAACATCTTCAGCGTCCCCTTCAGCTTGTGCTTGTCCATCGCCTCCTTCGCGGCGAGGACGCCGGTCAGGGCGACGGTGCCGAGCTGACTGTGGGGGTCCGTGTGACCGGCCGCCCATGGGTGCAGCCCGTCGCGGGGCTCCTTGTGGGTCACCGGCTTCTGCGAGTTGCCCGGGACCGCGTCGTACTCGGCGTAAGTGGCGAGGATCGGTTTCCCCTTACCGTAGGTCGCGAGGAAAGCCGTCGGCATCCCGCCGGTCCCCTCGACGACATTGAACCCCTCGGCCCTGAGGAGGTCGCAGTACGCCTTCGCGGACCTGTACTCGCGCCAGGCCGGCTCGGCGTACTTCCAGATGAGCTGGTGGAAGTCCGACATCCTCTTCTCGTTGGCGTCCACCCAGTCCAGGGCGGTCTTCTTCTCCTTAGAAACCTTCGACAAGTAGAATCATCTCGGATTCTGGATCGGGCGGGACGGGATTTATCATTTTCCCAGCCTAATGAACCGGGGAAGGAATGATTGATGGTGGTCAGGCTGTGGTCTTGATCGTGAAGCTGACGCCTGGATGGCCCTCGACATCGACGCCGCCGGCGCCCCTCCTGAGCTCTATCTCCTTGGCCTTCGTCGTCTCCGCTATGTCGTGTTCGCCGAGTCTGAGGTCTGAGAGTTTCTCCTCCGAGTCGACGTTTATTATGAGCTTCGCCACCGGCCTGTTCAGCGGTACGCCGAGGCGGTTCTTCTCCCGCCTGACATCGCCTATGACGGCTATTATCAGGTCGCCGCTCCTCTCCGCCTCAGGGTCGATGAGGGACTCATCCGCGTCGGGCCAACAGCTCGTGTGGATGCTGTCCTTAGGTCCCTCGGCGTAGAGGACGCTGTATATCTCCTCCGTGAGGTGGGGGATTATGGGGGCGAGGAGCTGCAGCTGCCTCTTTATGGCGTAGTGGATTGTCCGCTGCGCCGCCCTCTTCGCAGCCCCCTCACCATATAGCCTGTGCTTCGCCGCCTCGAGGTAGTGGTCGCAGAAGACGTGCCATGTGAAGTTGCGCACGGTTTCGGAGGCGTTCATGAAGTCGCAGCCCTCTATCGCCTTGGTCGCTTCCCCCACCGTCCTCTCCAGCTTGCTCAGTATCCATCTATCGAGGGGCTCCGGCTCCGCCTCGGTTGAGGGGTCGTAGTCCCCGAGCCTCATGCTGGCGAACCTGCATGCGTTCCAGAGCTTCACCATGAAGCGGCGTCCGTACTCGACATCCTCCCACCTGAACGGTATGTCTGTGCCTGTGCTTCCGCCCGCGGCCGCCCACTGGCGCGGGGCGTCGGAGCCGTACTTGTCGAAGACCTCTGGTGATGCTACGAAGTTTCCCAGGCTCTTGCTCATCTTCCTGCCGTCCGCGCCGAGGACCATGCCGTTGATGAGGGCGCTTTCGTACGCCGTCTCGTCGAATAACGCGAGGTGGCGGACCATCAGGTAGTAGGCCCAGGTGCGGATGATGTCCTGCCCAGACGGGTGGATCGAGGCTGGGAATAGCTTGCGCCAGTCTGGCCTGTCCGGCCAGCCCGCGTGGATGGCGCAGGTGAGGCTCGAGTCGAACCAGGTGTCCATCACGTCCCTGTCCGGCTCGAAGTCGGATGAGCCGCACTTGGCGCACCTACCCCTGGGTTTGGTCACCTTCGGATCCACCGGGAGCTCGTCGGGCTCCGCCAGGTGAATCTCGCCGCATTTCTTGCAGTACCATGCCGGCACGGGGGTGGCGAAGACGCGTTGTCGGCTGAGCACCCAGTCCCAGTCGAGGCTCGTCGCCCAGTCTATCAGCCTGTACCTCATCCAGTCCGGGTACCATGTGATCTCCTTCGCCTTCTCCACGACCCTGTCCGTGAGGGCCGTCGTCCTCATGAACCACTGGAGCTGGCTCACCACCTCAATCGGCGTGTCGCAGCGCCAGCAGGTCCCAACCTCCTGCTCCAGCGGCTTTTCGTCGCGGAGTAAGCCGGCTGCCCTGAGGTCGTCGACCATCGCCCTCCTCGCCTCGGTCACGCTGAGACCGAAGTACTTGCCCGCAGCCTCAGTCAAGTTCCCCTTAGCGTCGATGAGCTTGATCACCGGGAGCTTGAACCTGGCCACATCGACGACGTCGACCTTGTCGCCGTATGTGCATATCATCATGGCGCCTGTGCCGAAGCCGGTGTCCACGTCGTCCTTGGCGATTATCGGGATTTTCTTTTTAAATATGGGAGTTGTCGCCTTCTTGCCTATGAGGCGGCTGTAGCGTTTGTCGTCTGGGTGTACTCCTATGGCTACGCAGGCTGGGATGTACTCCGGTCTGGTGGTGGCTATGATGAGTTCCCCGCCGGGGACGCCGAAGGCGACGCTGTAGAGCTTCCCGGTCCTGGCGAGGCGCTCTACCTCGGCGTCTGCTATCGCCGTCTCGCAGCGCGGGCAGTAGTTGATGGGGTGCTCTCCCTTGTAGATGAAGCCCTTCTCGTAGAGCTGTAGGAAGCTGAGCTGGACCTTCCTCATGTAGCTAGGCTCCATGGTGCGGTACTCCAGGCTCCAGTCGATGCTGACGCCGAGCCTGACGACCGCTGTCTTCATCTTGGCGATGTACTGCTCTATCCACTCCTCGCAGAGCCTCCTGAACTCGTCGGGCGGCAGGTCGCTGCGCCTGATCTTGTAGGCTTTCTCGACAGCGACCTCTGTGGGCAGGCCGTGGCAGTCCCAGCCCTGGGGGAAGTGGACGTTGTAGCCCCTCATCCTCTTGTAGCGGGCGCGTATGTCGAAGTAGGTCCAGTTTAGGACGTTCCCCATGTGGAAGTCGCCTGAAGGGTACGGCGGCGGCGTGTCTATGCTGTACCTGGGGCGGGTCTCGTCGTCCCAGTCGTACCTGTAGGTGCCTTGCTCCTCCCATAGGCGCTCCCATCTCTCCTCTGTCTCGAGGAAGTCGATCTTACTCGGCAGGGTCTTCACGCTTATCCCTCGTCTCCCGCGGACGGCTGGGCGAATGGATGCTGTTCGAGTATCCGTCCAGCCTAAAAACCTTGTCCGCGCCGGTCAGAGTCCCAGGGTCGAATAGGTGAGCCGCCTTAAGCCCCGGCGGGGGCCTCGACAAAGCGATTCCCCATTTTTCAGCCCTCTTCAGACCGTTCTAGCTGAAAGGAATGGGCCCCCACATAAATATTTTTATCTCGACCGTAGGGTTGAAATAAATCCTTTCGGTAACACGTATACTCCAAATCATAATTATCTGAGGGCAGCCCGGCCATCAAAAGCCCTTCACTCATGCCCATCTAAAGGTATGCACGAATTAATTCTCTTATTTAGAATAAGCCCCATGAGTTCTACTGTAGAAGAATATCAAGCCCTAGATCGTAAACATCCAAATCAGAAGTGATAAACCCTGCATGATAGTGGTTATTTGGATCATGCTGAGTTGGATTAGGTTCTCTCTGATGCACCACAAACCACCGGAAGTACTCGGGATATTGGCCCGTCTTCCACTTCACGATCTTAGCCAAATCAGGTCGAGCGTTTATTCCTCCCCTAAGTTCCTCAGCCGTGTTCATCACATTTCGTAGAGTTATAACCGGAAAGTCGGGGAACTCCTCGACTAATTTCTGTTCGCACCACTGATCATCCCAGAGCTTCTGGAGTCTCTCGTCTCTCTGATGCTGTTCAAGGAATGTGACTGATAGGAAGAATGATACGGATAGCAAAAATGAGATGCAGGCAGCCATCTTAGTGTTGTTATCCATCCCTAATCTCACCCGCATGCATGATATGAAGATTACAGATTCTTTAAACCTCCTTTATTTATTTTAACCGTACAGTGATAATAAATATTTTTATCTCGACTGTAGGGTTGAAATAAATAATATTTTAGTCCAAATTTTTTTACCTCGCAACCCTCGCCACCGACCTCGCGCTCGCAGTGTGCGTGTATAAACATTTCACACCTTTTTTAGTTATGGCCCCAATATAGTAAAGCTTTTAAACTTGACAAATTGAGGATTACCTGAAGAAAATTGTTAACATCAGCCTATCTAACTGAAAAACAATTAACAATTTGGGACCTTTACAGGCTCGGCTATAAGCAAGCTGACATAGGTAGAAGGGCCAAAACCACCAGACAAGCCGTATACGATGCACTGAAAATATCCTTGGAAAAAGTTGATTCAGCCCTCAGACAAGTTGCTGAGGCAAACATGATAGAAATCAAATATGTGGATCTAAAGAATGGCATACTGCTTGGAGCCACCCCCCAAGATTCTAGTCATGTTATCATCACGTTCTCCAAGAAGAATGGGATACAGACATGGCACTACGAGGAACCCCAATGTCAGAACTGTAAATGGACAAAACGGTGTACTGATAGATTGATAAATGAGGCTAAAGAGAGAGGGATCAGTATCGCAGAAGAGGAAAAAAGACTCGCTCCAGCCAAACTAGCTCATAAGATCTTCTCCGGGCGGTTCTGTTACCTCTTCGGTTGATCGGAGGCTTCTAAAGGGTTGTTACCTTTCGGTCGATATCTTGCCGTTCTAGATCATGGCCATCCACTTATTAGGATTATTAGGCGCGCGCGCGCTTTCTCGGCTGTATCGATCTTCAATGGCATAGTTATCTACTTCCCATGTTTTTTCTCATATTTTTTTCTGCCTCATATCGGTATATGTATTGTGGATTGGAACTATCATATATTTTACAGATTTAGGAATTGGTAAACAGTATAAAATGGAGCCATGGAATACAACGAGCTATTTAATCCTCTTCTTTCAGTCGATTATGGTCTTATGTCAGTTGGTAGGCTTAAGAATACCAGAGGATAGGAATACCTTTTTTCAATCGAGTATTCACGTCCCCCAACCACAGCACCTGAGTATAAAATGAATTCAGTTTCAATATGGTAATCCATTATGCTGTTATAGATGAGTCGTTCTTCGTCCTTGATTATGAAATCAGGGGGAGCTAACACGTACTGGTACGAGCCCCCAGCCGTTAGTGAAACTTGATCTCGTAGTGGAAACCTGGCGCAAAAGTTATCGTCAATCGTGATCTCTATCTCTGGCTCTCTTAAGAGAACATCGAGAGGGCCACCGTTGTGGATGGTTATTGATCCATTCAATATTATTAGCTGTGTATTGTTATCGTCATATCCGTACGCTGAAATTAAAGCATTAAACCCCAGGTTTTCAATCGTCTTGGATGGAAGAATAAAAATGTAGATAAAAATGCTCGTTGCTATGATTAATCCAATCAATGTTATTGCGGTGAAGGCGTTCCGAGATGATTTATCTTTCACGATATATTCAATCTGTTTTAAAGAATTTGTATTTTTAGATAAAACCATATTATCAACTCTAAAAAATAAAAAAGAGGGATTATTGTGTTGAAACGGGCCTCATGCTTTCGATGACCTTGAACATGTCGTTAAGCGTTAAAGATGGTTCTCCCCTGAAATTGTAGTTGAGTGCACCTATTTGTACATTTAACAATAGCGAGTCAGCGCCATACAGCTCTCGATATTCTTCATAGAATACTGGAGCTCGTTCGTCATAGTATACTGGCCAACCGTTTATTGAAGTAAATACACCTTTGGAATTTGATGGATCATATGGTATTCCATCCATCGGTGAGACTTCAAACGCTATTTCGGCTGTGGCAATAGTGTCTCTGTTGACGCTGCTATATATGAAGACTGCGAGGTTACCCATGTCGTTCTCTTTTCCAACTACCCAGATACCTTTAAATTTCATCTCTTTTGGTAGCCATGTTGGTATGTAGACATCTAGATTTCTTTCCGTCCATGTGTTTTCTAAGGTTTGGAGAGAGACTTTACAAGCTCCAGATTCAAAGGAAGCAGGTTCAAAAGAAGCCACATACTCCGTATCAGAATTCTCAGATCTTAACTGAGATGTAGATAATACCCCAAGAATTGCTATGATTAACATTCCCAATAATATGTTCTTCTTTTTCACTCTCCACCACCATCTGCCTCGAAACTATAATGGTATAGTTCAGTCAGTGTGTATACAGTTGGATCTTCGTTTACTGGATAGTGTGTGTTCCAAAAATTCCAGTCTGTTCCCTGGGCATAATATAGGTACTTGTAATAGGTTCCGTCTATTACCTGTAGATTCGTAGTCATTTCACTCATGGCTTCATAATTGCGAGCGGTATACGGTGACGGAGTAATATCTCTGTTAAACTGCCCGTCTACGCCGCATTTCCATTTTGAGGTGCCGTCGGTATGATCAAGGTAATAGTGATATGTTGTTCCAGCTGTGGGAGTTTTTGTTTGCCAATAATGACATGGAACCCCCGAGCTATCTTTTTTCTCTATATACCACTTCAAAGTGTAGCTTTCATAGATACCTTTGTAATAACCTACTTGGAGCCAATACCCCTGAGTGACGCTTAACCAGACGCAAACAGATTGGGTGTAAAAATTTGAACCATATGGAACATCTTTATTAATAGTTTTAATATCAGCGGCAACACCGTTTGGAGGTGGCCAGCCACCGTTTTGATAGTATCTATAACCTACGTGTATATTGCCTGCTACGACAACGATTTCGAAACCAAGAAGTACATTGATAATTAGACATAAGGCCAAGATCTTAGTCGTCTTCATTTTTCCTTTCTTGCTTGAAATTTTTCTAGCAAATTGTATTATGTTTAAAATGAGATTTATTAATACAGTTACATTTACTTATAAATAAAATTTATATGGCACCACTATCCTTATACCTCGTTTACATATGTACATCATTATGAGTGACATTATTTTTAATTTAAAGTAAATTATAAATAGCATTCGCTGAAATAAATAGGTAATCATGAGTGCACCAACGACGACAGGTTCTGGGCCCTGGCCACCTCCTCGTAGCTGCAGCGGCCCACAAGGCCCCAGACCATGGGCGTGGGGCCGCCGCGCTTCATCCTGCGCTGGGGCACATTAAGGATGAGCTCTACGTGCCCTACGATCTGGACCTGTACGGTTGAGATCGGAATACTTAAACCTTTTATAAAATGTGAAGGTGAGGTTAAAGGCCCACCGAATGGATCCACTGCTTTTCCAAGACATTGGTTACTCTCACCTGAAGAGAAATTATTTAACCGCGAGCCGCAGGTGAATAAGAGTAAGGGGAGCTGGGCAGCGACCCGGCTGAGAGGACGCATGCGCGTCGACCCTTGGAACCTGACCCAGGTAATACTGGCGGAGGGAAGAGATGCAGGAAGAGAATTATGGGTTATGGGGCAACGTGTGCCGGGCCCCAGACCATGCCTGCGCCTCAACCGGAATTCGGAGCGTCTTGAGCACACAAGAATCATTGAGACATAGTTTGGTGGATTGTATGACTCCAGAGATATCACGCGTGTGTGGTGATATGAAGGATAAGCAGCGATTCGTGAGGGACACCTGTCCCAGTACGACGCGGTGGAGGACGCGGCTACGTTCACCACGACCATGCTCTTCTCGGCGATACCCACAGACAAGGTAGCCCTCGTCGTGGTGGAGGGCAACACCCTGAGGTCGGTGAGCACCATTGGCAGTAGGGTCTTCATGGACCTCGACCTAGCGCGCGCGTAGCCTCCGATCAACCGAAGAGGTAACAGAACCCTCCGGGCTGATACCGGTGTTGAGTACATGAATCTACATTCTTTGACCCTCCGATATCTCGGCTGGTGCCCAGGAATAGAAAATGTTGCTAGATGGATCCCAGATAAGGAGTATTCCAATAGAAGAGTAGCTGCGGTTTCCGTGACCGTTCTTAGCGTACTTGTTGGCTTTTCCTTTTATTACTCCCTTGTACGTGTACGGCCAAGCTATTCATGGGACATAGAATTCACTGATGCTGCTTACGATGATGCGATGGACATGTATAAGATTACGAAAAATGCCGACATTGATGGAATTTACAACGTCACTATTTGGGCTGACTCTAAGCCGGGAGAGTATGGCCTGATACGATTGCTTTACCAAGGCCCGAGAGACGAACTGGCTGAGAAGTGGAAGATATCGAATGGATTAATACAGCTACATATTCAGGACGAATATGGTTCGCGATATAGTAGTTCAGGGACTTGGAGGGCAGCAACCCTTTGGGAGATATATTCAAGCTCAAGGGATCAGATTGTGCATATTAGGATACAATACTTGAAAGAGCGTCCGGCATGGCAGCCACCCTAGTGCTTTGTGTTTATGTGATAGGGCTCTTCGCGCGTGTGCAAACGATACGAAGTTTTTTAAAAAAAAATTTCTATATCAAATTTATTTATTTCGACCGTACGGTATAAATATATTTTTAGATTCAGCCCGGATAGCCAGGCGCTCAATGTTTGAGCTGTTCGATCTCTTCAAGCTCGCGGTCTAGATACCAGGCTAGGCTTCGATGACCCTGGGCTCGTCCCTCTTCCGAGGCCCCTTGAAGACGATGTCCTCACCGAGGGTGGCTGTCATCCCGTCTTCCGCGGCGACGACGGGGACGCCGGCCTCCTCCTCGAGGTAGGCGGCCTCCGCGGCGGGGCCCGCGTTGATCATCTTGAGGCCGAAGTGGGTTATGATGGTGCATCGCGGCTTCGCGGTTCTTATGAGCTCCAGGGCGTCGTCGGTGCATAGGTGAGCTTTAAGGGGGTTCCCCCTCGGCCACATGGCGCAAACAATGAAGAGCCTCAGGCCAGAGTAGGCGGGGCCTAGCTCGGGAAAGAGGGCGGTGTCGCTCGTGTACCCTATTTTCCCCGCCTCAGCCTCGACCCTGAGCCCTACGCCGAGGGAGTCGCTGTGCCGCGCCTCGACGGCCTCGAATCTCAGTCCGCCGATCTCGAAGATGTGCCCCGGTTCGAGCCATTCGACTCTCCCGGCCAAGCCCTGGTGATAGCGGCTGACGCTGAGGTCGATGCCCTCGCCTCCCTCGAGGACGCTGCGGGAGGCGGCGAGGACCCCGCCCCTCCTGGTGGTTCCTCCGGTCATCGCCTCCACGAGGACCTCCGCGTCCGTGTAGTGGTCCGGGTGGCAGTGGGTCACCACGACGCCTTCCAGACTCATTGGCGTCAGGCCCGCGTAGATGCTGTGGACGAGGGCGCCTGGGCCTGGATCGAGGTGGACCTGAGTCTTCTCCTGGGCCAGGCGTATGCCGGCTGTGCGTCGTTTCTGTGTGCACATGGCGTGGCGGCCTCCGCCCGTGCCGAGGAAGTGGATGATCAGCGGCTCCATGGCTGAGCCTTGACGCGGGAGAGTTAAATATTTAACATGGGTCTCGCATCAGAGAAGAGGACGCGGGCCCGTGGCCTAGAACGGCTAAGGCGTCTGACTGATAATCAGAAGATCATGAGTTCAAATCTCATCGGGCCCACCACCCACAACAGATCGCGCGCAAGAAAAATCTAATACAAACGCTACTTCAGCATGCGCCTCATCTGATTCTGCCTCCGTTAATAAGAGCCGTATTTCACCGCGGCGTCCATGAAAGCCTTCACGTTCTCTGGCCTAGCGGAGGCCGGGATCGAAACCCCTGGGCTCAACATGAATCCGCCGCCCTCCTTCACGTTGTTGAACAGCTCCATCACGTAGCTGTCTATCTTCTGAGGCGTACTCAGGAAGAGGGATGAAGGCGGCCCGCCGATGACGCATGAGTGGCCCCCGATGACCTCCTTCACCTTGACAAGGTCCGTCTTCTCGAACTTCGATATGGTCTTGCCCTTCGGCAGCTCGAGAATGGTCTCCAGGTGAGGCTCATGCTTCCCCTCGTAGAAAACCTCGGGGGTGACGTCGAGTCTGATCATCTCCTCTATCACGTCCTTGAGGGTCGGCCAGTAGAGCTCCCTGTACTGCTCAGGCGACAGGTACTCGTTGAGGTGAAGCGGGATGAACTGGATGGAGCCGGCGGGTACGCCCCTCACGGATATCCTCACCATCTCGATTATGAGGTCTCTCAGGGCCTCCGACGCCTGCTTGACCTTATCTGGGACCCTGTAGCAGTCGAGCAGCACGTTCTTGATGTCCCTCAGGAAGTCGCCTATGAAGTCAAGGGGGGCGTAGGACATTCCGCTGGTGAAGCCGGGGAATCCGAGGCTGCATAGCTCGTCGGAGAGCCTGGAGGAGGCTTCATCTCGCCGCCTGCACTCCATGCCCAAATGTATGAGGGCGGCCATGGCCTTGGGGGAGGTCGGCTTCTCGAGGCTACGGAGTGATCGCGGCAACAGCTTCTCGGCGATGAAGCGCCGCGGATCCGCGATGAGGTCGTCGTACTCCTCCCTCTTCATGTACTCCTCCCCGATGAACTGGAAGGGCGAGTCCTGTGAAAGCTCCCTGCCGGGAAACCTGGCGTACCTGACGCCGAGGATGTCGTGGACCGGTCCATTGACCCATCCGGACACGAGTCCATCAGACTCGTTCAGGAAGGCGAGGGTGAGAGGGAGGGCCCCGAGGGAGTTCAAGCCTGCCCCCGTGTCGTAGCCGAAGTCCACGCTCGTCTTGACGGCCGCGGCGATCGCCTTCTCGTAGTCGAAAAGGTATTCGTGCGCCGTGAGGCCGCAATGCCTCGCCGTGAAGTAGTCATAGGATGCTAGGACGGGGACCCTGTCAGGCTCCTTAAGCTGAACTGCGGCTTGAATCCGTTCGCTCCTCCGCCTATAAGCCTCCGAATAATCCTTTGTCACTTCTCCACCCCCTCCATAAGCTTCCTGCAGAGATTGATACCCTGGGCGGCGTTGTCGGTCCAGGCATCTGGCTGGATGTATTCGGCGGCTTCTCGGTCTATCCTTCCGCCTCCAATGATTATCTTTACCCTATCCCTCAAGCCCGCCTCGCTGATGGCGTCTACGGTCTTCTTTGTAGACTCCAACGCGACTGTAAGAAGGCTGCTCATCCCCACTATGTCAGGATCATGATGCCTGATGTTTTCAACGAACCGCTCGGCAGCTACATCGACGCCGAGATCGATGACCGAGAACCCGTCCGCAACGAGGAGAGCGACCATGATGTTCTTACCGATGTCATGGACGTCGCCTTCGACGGTCCCTATGAGCACCTTTCCTTTCGATTCGGCCGTTTTTTTGAGCATTGGTCGGATCTTTTCCAGGACCTGATTGAATATCTCGGCGGCCATGATCATCCCTGACAGGAAGAGTTCCCCCTTTTCGAACATCTCACCGACCCTAGACATGCCGTTCCTGCATTCTTCGAGGATCTGGAGGGGGTTGAGGTCCCGTTTGATCATCTCATCTGACAGGCGGAGAGCCTTCTCCTCATCCAGATCAACGATGGCATCGGCTATGCCTTCCCCAGGTGGCATGAGTTTACGTTTTTCCTCTGAAATAAAAGAATTCAGATCCTGTAACCCGATAACATTTCACTAAGAGACTTGATTCACTGGGTATGTTCCTCTTCTAAGGGAGTGATGCCTTCTTAAACTGTCTCAGTGTTAGATTTGCATTAGAGTAGAGCGATGACCACGGAAAAACTCCGGCTGACCAGAGATCCAGTCGCCAAGGCAGAGATGCTCATCCGCAGACCCGTCGCGGAGGTGTTCGAGGCGTTCGTCGACCCCGAGGTCACACGCAACTTCTGGTTCACCAGGGGCAGCGGCAGGCTGGAGGCCGGTAATCAGGTCAGGTGGGACTGGGAGATGTACGGCGTCTCCGCCCAGGTCAGGGTGAGGGAGGTCGAGGAGAACAGGCGGATCCTCATAGAGTGGCAGGGCCACGGCGCCCCGACCAACGTTGAGTGGGTCTTCACCCCCTACAGGGATGGTTCAACCTTCGTCAGCGTCACCGAGAGCGGCTTCGGCGGGGACGGGGACGCGAGGGTAAACGCCGCGCTCGACTCGACCGGCAGCTTCACATGGGTTCTCGCCGGGCTCAAGGCATGGCTGGAGCACGGCATCAGGCTCAACCTCGTCGCCGACCATCACCTTAAGGGCCTTTGAGGACGCTGACCGCATTTCATCGATAAGCCGTAAACGGAGATATGCAGATCGAACAGAACCCACACCC
>CAZYUK010000018.1:0-12694 GCA_964650675.1 uncultured Candidatus Bathyarchaeia archaeon | reverse complement strand
GTCGTCACAGACGACCTCGATGAGGCGCTGAAGGGAGCCGACGTCGTCTACGCGAACACGTATCACAGTATGGGGCACAAGGACATCGAGGAGAGGAAGAAGGCATTCGCAATGTATCAGATCAACGACAGGACGTTGAGGTTGGCCAAGCCGGATGCCATCTTCATGCACTGCCTGCCAGGCTACCGCGGCGAGGAAATGACGGACAGCGTCATAGAGGGGCCACAGAGCGTTGTTTTCGACGAGGGAGAGAACAGGATGCACACCGAGAAGGCGGTCCTCGTCCTTCATGTCGCATAAAATTCCCCATTCTTTTAGGCCGAATTTCTACCACTAGGGTTATTAATTCTACTAGGCTAGCTATGTCGATGGAACATGGCAAAGGTTCCTAATCTTGTCACATCTATCCCCGGTCCGAAAAGCAGGGCTCTGCTCGAGGAAAGGAACGAATATGTGCCGCCCGGCGTTTACCTGACGCAGCCCGTCGCGATCGCCGAGTCGAAGGGCGCTTTGGTCACGGATGTCGATGGCAACACGCTCATCGACTTCACGTCGGGCATAGGCGTCGTCAGCCTAGGCCACTGCAAACAGGAGATAGTTGACACCATCTCCGAGCAGGCCGGCAAGCTGATCCATGGTTGTATTCACGTAGTCAATTACGAGCCGTACATCAAGCTGGCGAAGGCCCTCGTCGAGGTCACCCCAGGCAAGTTCCCTAAGAGGGCGATGATGGTCAACAGCGGCTCAGAGGCGGTGGAGAACGCCATCAAGCTGATCAGGCAGTCGACCAGGAGGCCGAACATCCTCAGCTTCGAGAACAGTTTCCATGGCAGGACATGGATGGCGATGAGCCTCACAGGGAAGTGGGACCCATACAAGGTGGGCTTCGGCCCATTCGTGCCTGGCATCTACTTCACCCCCTACGCCTATTGCTACCGCTGTGCCTTCCACCTCGAGTACCCCGGATGTGGCTTCGCCTGCATCCACCATATAGAGAAGAACATATTCAAGACCCAGGTCGAACCCAGCACCGTGGGCGCGGTAATAGCCGAGCCTGTCCAGGGGGAGGGGGGCTTCATCAACCCTCCCCTCGACTACTTCAAGGAGCTGAAGAAGCTCGCGGACGAGTACGGTATAAAGCTGATCATCGACGAGGTTCAGACCGGCTTTGGCAGGACGGGGAAGATGTGGGGCATAGAGCACTACAAGATCGAGCCTGACATCATCACCATGGCTAAGGCGATCGCCTCGGGCCTTCCCTTGAGCGCTGTCGTGGCTAGGGACGAGCTGATGAAGGACATCTACCCCGGCAGCATGGGCGGCACGTACGGTGGAAATCCTGTCGCCTGCGCAACAGCCCTGAAGGTGCTGGAGATCATCAAACGCGAGAATGTAGTTGAGAAGTCGGCGAGGATGGGCGTTCACCTACGAAAGCGCTTGGATGAGTTCAAGGAAAAGTATGAGGTAATTGGCGACGTTCGCGGGCTTGGACCGATGCTCGCCATGGAATTCGTCACCGACAAGGATTCGAAGAAGCCGAACCCTGACGCGTCTTCTAGGGTGATGAAGACCTGCCTCGGGAATGGGCTGATGGTCCTGAAGGCTGGGCTCTACAACAACTGTGTGAGACTTCACCCGCCGCTCACGATAGAGGAGAGCATCCTAGACGCCGGCATGGATATTCTTGAGGACGCTGTGAAGAAGGTCTAATCCCTCTTTTTCATTTAAGTGCGGGAATGTATTGTATGATCCGATGAGAATAGGGTTCCACGTTTCCATCTCCGGCTCTATCGATAGATCTGTTGATAGAGCAAAGGAACTTGGGTGTACCACGTTTCAAATCTTCACCAGGAGTCCAAGGAGTTGGGCCTCGAGAGAAATTAAGCAGTCTGAAGCTGAAATATTCAGGGCTAAGCTATCTTCATCGGGCATTGAACCCGTCTATGCTCACATGCCCTATCTCATCAACTTGGCAGGTACAGATGCTACGACGTACAGAAGATCGATATCCTCACTGAGAGAGGAGCTGAGAAGGTGCAGGCTTCTCCAAATTCCTTACATCGTTACTCACCTCGGCAGTCATCTTGGTTCAGGTCAGAGGCGAGGACGCAGAAGGGTGGTCAAGGCTCTCAGAACCGTTCTAAAAGATTCCGACGAAACCATGATTTTGCTTGAAAACAGCTCAGGCTCTGGCAATCAGGTAGGATCCCACCTCGAGGAGATTAGGGGCATCTTCGACGACGTGAATTCACAAGGGATTGGTTTCTGCTTTGACACCTGTCATGCCTTCGCTGCGGGGTACGAGCTCAGAACAAGCGATGGCATAGGGGAGACGTTTGATGAGATTGAGCGAAGTATAGGCTTCGATAGGATTAAGCTCGTTCACCTCAACGACTCTTCGGGTTCGTTGGGCTCAGGCGTCGATCGACACGAGCACATCGGCCTCGGCTCGATCGGCGAGGTAGGCTTCAGGCTTATGCTTCATAGTAAGTTTGCTAGCAAACCGATGGTGATGGAGACTCCGGTTGATGGTAGAAGAAGTGACGAAGAGAACATGAGGAAGGCTCTTGAGCTAGCTATCTAATTGATCAAAAGCCCCTAGCTTGGTCTGATAGGGACGAAAATCTGCACCGTACTTGATTACTCTAAGCGCTGAGCAGGCGCATTCGTGGAGCTCCCGTTCCGAGAGGTATGGGTATATTTTTCTACCCACTTTTAATAACGGGTCTATGGTCTCGATCTTTTTCTTTTTTCCGTTTGCCTCTTTCTTCGTCTTCTGAACTAATTGATATATTAGTGCTCGACGCTTATCAACCTGAGTCATAAATATCTCGTCTAATAAACGAGATAATTTCTTAGTATATAAATATATCATGGTTTATCCCAAATTTCATCAGTTTAAAGTCAATATTTTTCTGATCTGTGTTAAACACTGGGTCTTTGCGAGCGCATGAAATCTTTTCATTCATCATAAGAAAATTGTAATTGTCTATTTGATAGGATTAGTGTTACTTTGGTTTTCAAAGATATGTGGAAAATCGCTCAATCAACTAAATTGATTAGCTATTTTACTATTGGAAAGGGTAAAATTAAAATCGATGGTCTCTTAGACTATCCTTGTCTTCGGGACCATGCCCCGGTGGCTTAGCCTGGCCAAAGCGTTTGCTTGGTAACCCGCTCGTTGGGCCGAAGAGCAAAAGATCGCGGGTCCAAATCCCGCCCGGGGCTCCATCAAATCAACTTATTTAGAAATGCCTCTATAGGTGATGGGAAATCTATATCTTAGAACCGGCTTGAAACCCCTCTGCTTCGACGGCGTCGTATTCGACCTGGACGCAACGCTCGTAAATCTCGGGGAACATGTCGATTGGAGTAAAGCGCAAGAGGATGTAAAGAAAATCTTTATCGATTGCGGTTATGGGGAAGAGGAGCTGAAGCAACGTGAAGCGAGGGGTCTTTTTAACCTCCTCAATATTGTCAACGAGGAACTAGTCCAAGGAAGGCCAAAGGATGAAGCGAGGAAGATTCAATGCAAGGCGTTTGATGTTATAGAGGCTTATGAGATGCGTGGTGTAAAGGCGTGTGGCCTGATGCCCGGATGCTTATACGCGCTGAAATGGCTTAGGGAAAGAGGCATACTCATGGGCGTTTGCACTTCAAACTCGATCGCTGCAACGGATATGGTGCTCGATTCATGCGGGATTACATCCTACTTCTCAAGCATCGTCGGCAGAAATATAGACCTGAAGATGAAGCCGAACCCGGATCAGATCGAGGCGTGCCTCCGCGAGATGAGTGTCAAGCCAAGGAGAGCCGTGATGGTTGGGGATAGCCATAATGATATCCTAGCAGGAAAGGCCGCGGGAACATTCACCGTCGCTATCCCAGTCTATTTCACGAGAAAGGAGGCACTTGACGATGCTAAACCGGATGCGGTAATTAAGAGCCTCCATGAACTACCTCACGCTCTCCTCGGTCTCTCATCTCGGATAAAGTCGAAATAGACACCGAATTATCTTTTCTAGAATAGACCTGAGATCGCCGGGCGCGAACCATTTTTATAAACAACCCCAATCCCTTAACTCAAGGGTAAAACGATGCCTGAGATCATCGGTAAAGGCACATGGTACGATAAAGCGGCACATGAACTGATAGAGCGGGAGAAGAACCTGGGCAGGAACCTGAGCAACATACGAACCGAGAGCGGCCTCGGCGCCTCAGGCTTCCCACACATAGGCAGCCTCGGCGACGCCCTCCGCAACTACGCCGTCGCCATGGCATGCAGGGTACAGGGATATAACGCCGAACTCATCGCCTTTTCAGACGATAAGGATGGGCTCAGAAAGGTGCCCGCCGGCCTCCCAGATGACCTTGAGAAATGGGTCGGCTATCCAGTCTCATCCATCCCAGATCCCTTCGGTGATTGTCACCAAAGCTTCGGCAGCCACATGACCAGCCTGCTTCTAAATGCCTTGAACACAGCGGGAGCCGACTACCATTTCATGTCAGGGAACATGGTCTATCAGGAAGGCCTCTTGAACGATGAGATCATAACCCTCCTCGAGAACGCGGGTCGAGTCGGCGAGATAATCTACGACGAGATTGGTCAGGAGAAGTACCAGGAGACTCTACCTTATTTCGCCATCTGCGAGGATTGTGGTAGAATCACGACGCATGCCTATTCCTACATGCCCGAGGAGCATAAGGTCCTCTACGATTGCAATGGAATGGAGATAAAGGGGAGGTGGCTCGAAGGCTGCGGCCACAAGGGAGAGGTCGACGTCCTCGCCGGGAAGGGCAAGCTCAGCTGGAAGGTTGAGTTCGCAGCCAGGTGGAAGGCGCTCAACATCCGTTTCGAGGCGTATGGCAAGGACATAGCCGATTCTGTTAGGGTAAACGACAGGATCTGCCGGGAGATTCTTGGCTGGGAGCCCCCGATGCATGTCCAGTACGAGATGTTCGTCGATAAGGGGGGAAAAAAGATATCCAAGTCCGCTGGGAACGTCTTCACCCCCCAGGTCTGGTATAGATACGGCTCGCCCCAGTCGCTGAATCTCCTCATATTCAAACGCTTCGTAGGTACGAAGAGCGGATCGGTGGACAACATCTCCCCTCATATGGATGAGCTCGATGACCTTGAGGACATCTACTTCGACAGGACAAAGATCGGTGATGAGGTGGAGAAGGCTAGGCTGATAGGCTTGTATGAATATAGCTGGATGCTCAAGCCCCCTGAGAGGCCATTCGTCCACATCCCCTACAACTTGATGATAAAGCTGGCTAGGTTAGCCCCAAAGGGCTCGGAGGAGGAATTCATCAGATCAAAGCTCAGAGAGTATGGTCTCCTAGAGGCTGGGGAAAGAGGACTGGAAACCCGTATTAACTATGCTCTGAATTGGGTCAGAGACTTCCCAGAGGAGGTCGTCTCACAGGTTGTCCTCTCCGAAGACCAGAAAAAAGCCGTGAAGGCCATAATGGCTGCCCTAAAGAAGGCGAATACTGTGGAAGAGTACCAGAGCGTAGTCTTCAACGTTTCAAAGGAGATGGGCTTGAAGCCGAAGGAAATCTTCGCGGTGATCTACCAGATACTTCTTGGTAGGAACCAGGGGCCTCGCCTCGGACCATACATTGCCATGATAGGTAAGGAGAACGTCCTGAAGGAACTAGGAGCTGTCATCAAAACCGGCTGATAAAAAATAAATTTAAAAAATTATAGGTGCTTATCCGTAGGGCTTGCCGGCGTTGCCCCAGTCAGACTTCTCTATATCGTAGAAGACTATGGATACTGCCTCGGGCTTGCAACCAACAGCTTCACACATCGCCTTCGTGAGCAGCTCCATTGTCTTGGCCTTCGTTGCCTTATCTCTGCCCTTATACCATTTCACTTCTATCCACGGCATTCTCAGAACACCGAGGATCATTCTACGCCATATCCGTTAAGAAGCTTACTGAGGCGGCGGGCTCCAAACTCAAGATCCTCATCACGGTTCAGAAGGGCAAAGTCTTCATCGCCCGCCTACTGTACTCTCATCTGTGAAGTTGAAAAAGGTTTGGCGAACGTGGATACTTTTTTACCTTCCGCAATCCTCTGGTTGAGCCATGGAGAGACCCGACAAGGACAGGTACTTCCTCGGCATAGCACTCAGCGTCGCGGCACGCTCCACCTGCCTGAGGCGGAAGTTCGGCGCCGTGATAGTGAAGGACAGCACCATAGTCGGCACAGGCTACAATGGCACCGCAAGGGGCGTTGTAAACTGCTTTGAGGTTGGCTGCATCAAAGACGAGATGGATGCACCGAAGGGCGAAGCATACGACTACTGCCCGGCAGTCCACGCGGAGGAGAACGCCATCATAAATAGTAACAGGGCTGACAGGATCGGGGCCACCCTTTACATCGCTGGCATCGACAGAGACGGAAGACTGACGATGGCGCTCCCATGCCAGAGGTGCAGTAGAAAGATAATCAACTCCCAAATAGGTAGGGTCGTTATAATGAGCAACGAGGGGGAGCCCCTCTACTTCGATGTAGCCGACTACGTCAAAGAAGACTCTAATTGGTATCAAGATGCCCTCAAGAAAGCAAAAATGAGGTAGACTCTAGCATAGAAGGACCTCGGTAAATTTATAAATTGACTGCCTAAAACCAATGCGAGGCTCGACGATGAGTCTGGAAAAGAAGGTTCAGGATCTCGAACTTGAGGTACACGGGCTCAACGACAAGGTCGAGAGCATAGAGGAGCAGCTCGAGGAGATAATGGAGCGCCTCAGCGAGATAGAGGAGAAACTAGAGGAATTATAAACTGCTCTACCGGAATCCCGGCCCGTATAGGTAGGCGTTTCCTTCTAAAAAGATATTAACTATCCACCCCGCCCTATGCATGTGATCGGGATGGCCTTCGGGGAACATACCTCAAAGCAGATCATAGGGTCAAAGTCTCATGAATTTAAGGGAAAAAGGATAATTCTATGCATCACAGGCAGCGTTGCTGCAATCAAGAGCCCAGATATCGCGAGGGAGCTGATGCGTCACGGCGCCGATGTCTACGTCGTGATGACGAAGATGGCGGAGAAGATCATCCATCCGTACATGATGGAGTGGAGTACGGGCAACCCCGTCGTGACCAAACTCACGGGGCAGGTTGAGCACGTGGCCTATGGAGGCGAGCACGATAAGCGGGCGGACCTCATTTTGGTAGCCCCCTCTACTGCGAATACAATCGGGAAGGTCGCTGCTGGTATAGACGACACACCCGTCACGACGTTGCTCACGACGGCGATAGGTGCCGGGATTCCGGTGATAATCGCCCCAGCGATGCATGCGAGCATGTATAATCATCCTATAGTCGTCGAGAACGTTCGGAAGCTTGAGTCAATAGGCATCGAGGTGCTGATGCCCAGGATGGAGGAGGGGAAGGCCAAGATCCCTGACACCGATGAGATCGTCGACGCTGTCAGGAGGAAGCTAACGGCGGAGGAGGATTTGGCGGGGAGGAGGGTGCTCGTCACCGGTGGGCCGACTCGTGAGTATTTGGACGCCTTCAGATTCATCTCTAATCCGAGTTCCGGGAAGATGGGCGTAGCCGTGGCAGGGGAGGCTCTGGCCCGAGGCGCCGAGGTTACACTTGTTTATGGCCCGGCGGACGCGAAGCCACCGTATAAGGCTAAGGTGATCGGCGTCGAGACGACGAAGGAGATGCTCGAGGCTGTCGTGGCTGAGCTCAGGGAGAGAAAATATGATGTCGCGGTGTTCACCGCGGCTGCCTCGGACTTCGGCCCGACCGGCAGGAGGATGGAGAAGATGCCGTCGAGCAGAGGTGAATGGACAGTCAGGTTGAAGGCTCTCCCCAAGATAATAGCCGAAGTGAAGAAGGTCGATCCAGATGTCTTCCTGGTCGGCTTCAAGGCGGAGTATGGCATCACGGACGAGGAACTGGTGGATCGTTCCTATGAGAGGCTGAAGGAGATGGGCATGGACCTCATCGTCGCCAACGACGTAGCCAGGGAGAACGCCGGCTTCGGATCCGACAAGAACGAGGTGTTCATCGTGGATCCCAAGCGGGAAGTCGTGCATGTACCCTTGACCGATAAGAGGGATATAGCTAGGCGGATCATGGACATCGTATCAGAGTCGCTGAGAGCACAGATCATATAGAGGCCATATCGCCCAATGGTGCTGAGTGGAACTCAATTTTAGGAGGTTTTTTCGTCCTAAAATTGATACCCCCCTACCTTTTTTCACATAAGTAGAGCCGTTTATGGCTAGGTTACCTTTTCAAACTCCTTCTTAGGGGCGAAGCAGACTGGGCAGAGCCATTCCTCCGGAAGCTCCTCGAAGGGTACGCCTGGCTCAATGCCGTGCTCAGGGTCACCTTTCACGGGGTCGTAAACGTAGCCGCAGACCCTGCATTTCATGAGCTGATACTCTTTCGTGCTGGTTATGATCTTCTCGACCACGCCGCCGTACTTCTCATGGATCATGTTCCTGTCGAACTCGTAGAACTCCTGAAGCATGGCATCCTGCTCTTGGGGGGTGAAGTACTCCATGGCCGGGTAGAAGAAACGTCTGTCCTCCTTCTCGATGTGGGCTGGGTATAGTTGGATTAGTTCACCGAGATGGGTCTGAACCTCTACCAGTGCATGCTTGTCTCCTTTAGTGTATCTATTCTTCGCATCGAGGAGAGCTCGAACCGTTTTCCTGGCGTAGATGTGCTCCTGGACAAGCTCATCTATGACCTGTTTATCCAGAGGCTTGAGCTGCTTCATGCGGAGCTCCCTGAAGAGTATATCCTCCTCCTTCCCGTGGTGCGTCCTGTCGGCGTAGGTCTTGAAGAAGTCGACGGCGGTGTCGATGAAGACAGGGTCGAGGTCATTCACCTCCCTCGTCCTCTTTAACTCCCTATCGAGAAGCCCGACCATGCGCTCGATTAGCCTGTGCTCCCTCATGAGAAGGCCGATTGGCAGCAATGTGATCACTAAACTATCGATGCCGATGGCAGTCTATAATCCTTTTTCAGAAGCACCTTTCTCGATAATCCTCAGCTCCTGAATCAGGTTAATAGGCTGGGGCTCCAAAAGCTTCATTTGGTGTTCAGTTGATGCCCATCGACACCGACTTCCAGAAGAAGAGAAAGGTTGTGGACCATAAGGAAGGATTGGCCGTCTGGGGTCCTGTCGCGCCTCCCCAGAAGCTCGGCATCGTCGGCACGAATGTGGCCATAGACTGGGACATCTGTGAGGCTCAGGGAATATGCCTCTCAGTCTGCCCCGTCCAGCTCTGGGAGTGGCGGGATACACCAGGCCACCCAAAGTCTGAGAAGAAGGCCTTCCCGGCAAGGGAGGCTGACTGTATCCAATGCCTAGCCTGCGAGTCAGGATGTCCCGTGAATGCGATAAAGATCACGGCGCCCTAAGCCCAATTGTTTTCCGGAATGGATCATGAACTAGACAGAACATGTTCCTATGCGTCAATGTAGATGCTTATTAAGCCCCGTGGCGTCTCAGAACTACGTCTCTGAATGAGCGGCGACAACGTCCAGCCAAAGGATGTCCTTTCTGGCAGGGCCATCTTATGTATGCTCAAGACCAACATCCATGACCATAATGTATTCAGGATCAGGTTGGACGAGCTAAGAGCCCTAGTCGAGGCGCTCGGGCTTGAGGTCGTCTCGGAGATCGTTCAGACCAGGTTCCGCCCATTCTCGAAGTACTGCGTCGGTAAGGGGAAGGTCAAGGAGATCAGGAGTCTTGTAGAGAAATATGATGTAAGGCTCGTGGTCTTCTACAACCTCATAAACAGCAGCCAGAAACTCAACCTCATCCGCGATACCGGCTGCGACGTTTTGGACCGGTACGAATTCACATTGGAGATATTCGACCAGATGGCCTCCGACAACCTGAGCAAGCTTCAGATAGAGGCGGCGAAGCTGGAGAAACTATCACCGTTCTACAAGCTCGCTGCGAACATCCACTTCGTCCACGACAGACCCTTCTTTCATAGCAGCGGCGAGTACGCCTTCAGGGCTCAGCTGAGGGAGATAACGCGTAGGACAGCCAGTATCAATAGGCAGATAGCCGACATGGTGGTCGAGAAGAGACGTCAGATCGAGGGAAGGCGGAGACTAGGTTACCCGAGCATCTGCATCGCCGGATACTACAACGCCGGCAAGACGAGCCTCTTCAACGCCCTCACGGGCGACAGCAAGCCAGTCAGCGAGCGCCCCTTCACCACACTCACGAGCAAGTACCAGAAAAGGTTCATCGACTACGAGACCACCGTCCTATTCATAGACACGATCGGCTTCGTCCTCGACCTAGACCATAGGCTCATCAAGAGCTTCCAGATCAACTTCGAGGACATCAGAAGCGCCGACATCGTCATCCTCCTCTTCGAGATAACAGACCCCCCAGTTACCCTGACCATGAAGCTGGCCGAGGGGATAAGCCTGCTCAAGGACATAGGCGTCCCCACCGAGAAGATAATCCTCGTCTTTAACAAGGTCGACAAGTCACCGGAGGCAGCCGAAACCATCTCGAAGGATCTGAACCTCGAAAGGTATGGGATGCCCTGGACTATTGTATCAGCGAAGGAGCGCATAAATCTCGACGGTCTGCTCAACCTCATCGCAACGAGGCTGAGGGAGCTCAAGGAGAAGCCTGTTGAGACACCTGAAAAGGAGGCTGCCGATGAATCAGGCTGAGGAAGTGGTCAGCAGGATCCTAGGTCACTATAGAAGACATTGGACTCCGAGGAGAGGAGACCCCTTCAGATCGCTCATCAGAACGATCCTCAGCCAGAACACGAACTACAGGAACGAGGATACCGCCTACAAAAGGCTCGAGGAGATGATCGGCGTAACTCCCTCAACCCTATCGAAGGCAAGCCGGGAGAATATAGCTGAGGCGATAAGGCCGGCAGGCATGTACAACCAACGAAGCCTGACCCTGAAAAATGTCGCAGACGCTGTCCTGAGAGGGTACGGAGGGGACCTTGCATCGATCTTGGAGAAGCCGTACGAGGAGGCCAGGAAGGAGCTGATGATGCTACCCGGCGTCGGACAGAAGACGGCCGACGTCGTCCTCCTCTTCAACGCCGGCAGAGGCGTCATACCAGTCGACAGGCACATAGAAAGGATCTCAAGGCGCCTCGCCCTGGTCCCTGAGAAAGCCAACTACGATGACATCCGTGGCGTGCTGGAGGGGGCGACGAACCGTGATAACTACCTCGACGCTCACCTGAGCATGATCCAGTTCGGGAGAGACACATGCAGGGCGCTGAACCCCAGGTGCCAGGAATGCTTCCTCGCTGACATCTGCCCGTATCCTGAAAAGGCTGCCTGAAGCCCAGGAACCGGCTCTTTTGACTGCAAAATGGCGTTCTGAGGGCCTTCTTTTTATTACGAATCATTTAAATCTCCGACTCGTTGATTCAATACAGCTAATCAGAATAAGGGGTAACTGCGATGCCTAGGGTGCGATTTCCAAGACGCGGCTCAAAGTCATTCTCACCAAGGAAGAGGGCATCACACTTCAACGGCAGGATAAAGTATTGGCCTGAGGTCGAGGGGAGCCCTCAGCTCCTAGGCTTTGCCGGATACAAGGCCGGCATGACCCACATATTCTACGTCGAAGATAGGGAGAAGGTCCCCGAGTTCGGCCAGGAGGTCAAGAGCCCGGCAACAGTCATCGACGCGCCACCGATGCTCATCTGCGCCGTAAGAGTCTACGATGAGACATATAACGGCTTGAAGACCATGACGGAGATGTGGGCTAAGGAGATCCCAAGCGAGGTATCGAAGACCATCAAGACCCTGAGAAAGGGCGCATCAGATGAGGAGCCGGAGAGGCTAGCAACCATCATAGATAGGGTTAAGGAGGTCCGGGTCTTGGCGGCTACCCAGCCTATTCTTACATCACTCTCCAAGAACAGGGCCGACCTCATCGAGATAGCCGTCGGCGGGGGCTCGGTTCAGGAACGGCTTGAATACGCGAAGAGTATCTTAGGAAAACAGGTCAAAGCCTCAGAGGTCTTCAAGCCCGGCGAGTCGATCGACATCGCGGGCGTCACGAAAGGAAGAGGTTTCCAGGGCCCCGTGAAGAGGTGGGGTGTACGCATACAGCAGAACAAATCGAGAAAAACCGTCAGAGGCATCGCTGTGATCAATCCCGCATCCCCTAGGACCATCCACCCAAACGTGCCAAGGGCCGGGCAGACGGGCTATCATCACAGAACCGAGATCAACAAGAGGATAATGATGTTGGGCTCCGACGGTGAAAGATTGACGCCTGAAGGAGGCTTCACGAGATATGGCCACGTCAAGGGCGACTACATCCTCTTGAGGGGCAGTGTCATGGGGCCGGCGAAGAGGCTCATAAGGATAAGGAAGCTCGTGAGGGAGGCAAAGCTTCCTATGGAGGCCCCGAGAGTCACTTACTTGAACACAGAGTGGAAGAAGGAGTAGGATGGCTGATGAAGGTACCTATCCTGAGCCTCACCAAGGAACAGGTCGGGGAGATAGATGTGCCAAGGGTCTTCGAGACCCCGATAAGGCCAGATGTGATTCAGAGAGCCGTTGTAGCGCAGCAGACGAAGAGGCTGCAGCCCCAGGGCAGGGACCCGATGGCGGGTAAGAGGACCACGGCCATATCGAAGGGGACCGGCCACGGCCAGGCCAGGGTCCCGAGGCTCAAACAGGGC
>CAZYUK010000017.1:0-12935 GCA_964650675.1 uncultured Candidatus Bathyarchaeia archaeon | reverse complement strand
AATTAAGATTAGTTAAAATAGTAACTCTTGGCGCCCATTCCGTAACCTCATCCCGAATGTATTTGGCAAAAAGCAACGCTTCCTCGTTGATCAGAGTCTCGAGGGTCTGGTGCTCCCCATTCCTGATCCTCTTGACCTCGACAACCGTCTCGAAAAATCTGTTAAGCTCATTCAATAGAGCTTTTGTCTCCGAATCTGTGAGGTACTCTCTCTTCCCAATCTTCCCATGACTCGCAAACTCTTTCTTCATCTTAAAATTTTTCTTAGTTATCTTTTGTGAGTAGTTAATCAAAAAGCCATCAATCAGGTATCTGTAAAGCTCTTGAAAGTCACAGACTAGGCTGAGCTTCGCCATCTGGTTCGAATGAAGAAATCCTAAATAGGGTTCAAGCTTCGCTCTGATGAGGGCCTTGTGAACCTTCCAAGCTAGAATCTCATACGCTAGGTTGAATATGTTGTTCATCCCATCGTAAGCCATGAAGCCCTCTCTCTTCACGGGTCTAAGATTCTCGGGAAACAACCCGAATATCTGCCTGTAATATCTCTGGGTGTGCTTGCCCTCGATGCCCGTTAATCGTCTCCGCAATAATTCGAGGCTCTTCGCTTGGCTCCTCTCGATTACCTCCCTGAAGTCGTCGAGGTGAGGTTCAAGCCCGTACTTATGCAGTATAACGTTCTGGCTCTCAAGCTTCGCCGTTATAAGGCTCTTCGCAATTGTGAAAGCTCTCTCATCAAGTGACGCCTGATACTGGGCTATTCTGGTTTGAACATAGGAGTCATCGTCGAAGCTCCTCAGCATCGCGACAGGTCGACCTCTAGAGGTCATCACCATAACGTCGATGTCCCAGAAGCCAAAGCTCGCGAGGGCTCCCGTCGAAATGCTGTTACCGCTCTTTAGAATGACTTCCCCGATCTCCTGTTCAAATAACGGGTAACGCTCTATCGATCCACTCCTATCCTTGAGAACGAAGCATCCCTTCTCCATGCTTAGGTATGAGCCGTTACCATCGAGGACAAGTTTATTCTCTAATTTAGTCAATAACCCCACCATATTTTTTTAATTGCTTTATGACGCTTTCAAACATTTTATTATAATTTGGAATAAACTCTGGGTAAAGCTTGAATATTACATCGAAAAAATGATCACGTTCTTTTTCACTAAATCCCTCGCTAAAAATCATTGCTAACGCCCAACCTAACTGAATCGTCTCATCTTTGCTCTTTTTTTTTTTTTTATCAAATAATTCTAATGAACGGAACAAATACTTGGATAATTTGGAGAATAATTTATCTCCTAATTCTTGAGCTAAAGCAAGATATCTTTTAAACTCCGGATAAATTTCCGAGTAAGTAGTTAGTATATTTTTCTTATCTTTTATATTTGGTTTTTTAGATAATGCATATAATACCCCAGTTTCAGTTAATACAAATGGGTATGTAGGACGCGCTTTTACTGAGGTTTCCTCGTCTCTTAAGATGAAACCCATCTCTTCGAGTACCTTTGTTGACCTATGTATTATGTTATAGGAGTTCTTTGGGATATCAAACTCTTTTTGCATATCGCTCATTGTTTTTTGCGGATGTTCGGCAAGGTAAAGTACAATTTTTTCTTGGTTTGATCCTAGAGTTTTTCGTTTCGCCATAATTTCACCTCAGTTATGACATCTCCCATTATGACACATGCTATAATATGACATGTCTTATCATATTTATATTTCTTACGCACACCCTCTTATTCGTTGTGAAAATGGAGAAAATCTGCGTCTACTGTGGGAAAAGGTACCAAACGAGCCACCTCGGCTCGAAGTACTGCTCGTTCCTCTGTTATCGCCTCGACGTATTCGTCGAGATGAAGAATCGATACGAACCCGAGCGAGAGATGATAAAAAACGGCTAAAACTGGTAGTCAAATCCAAGACCAGGAAGAGTACTTTCATACCAACGAGTATGTGGGTATGAATTCCCCTCAACCAACCTCAATTTTGCTACCACCTATAAACGGCCTCTACAGGACACGGCATATAGCCCTACTCGTCAGATACGCCCTCATAAGCCACTTCGTAAACAGGAACATCGCACCTCTGAGCCTGATCCTAATAGCACCACCCGAGGAAGACAAGACCAGAATCCTCCTCAAGTTCCAAAAAATGCCAAACACTATAACTATAGAGAATCTCAGCAGCAAACCGCTCAACCAGCTAATAATGAAGCAGGACGAAAAACAAAAAATACACCATTTGATCATCCTCGACTTCATCAGAACGCTACAGCACAAAGCCACAGTGGTAGACGCAGTAATCGGGACGCTCCTAAACCTGATAGACGAAGGGGTGCAGGAGAACCTGTTCTACGGTGAGGAGTTCAAATTAAAGCACCGAGTCCAGATGGGCATAATCACCGCCATCACTCCTCCACTATTCAAGAAACACTTCCCACGGTGGAACGAGAACGGAGCTATCTCCCGCTTCATAACTTGCTGCTACGAGTACACTCCCGACACCATCCATGAGGTCAACCATTACATCAGACAGAACCTGCCTGTAGAAGTAGACAAGACGCTGGAGCAAGTCAAGCGGCGCGGAAAGCAGACTATAACGATAAACAGCGACATAAGTGCGGCGATTATGCTGCTGACCGAGGAGGTCACAGGGAGGCTCCTCAAATTCTATGTCACAAGGTACGCCGGAAAGAGACAATACAGAATATACTTGGACCTGAAGGGGTTCAGGTTACAAAAGATGCTCAGGCTATTGGCTCAGAGTATTGCGTATGATAGGAACCGAAATGAGGTCAACTACGAGGACTTAGCGACGCTAAGGGAGATGACGGAGCTGATTCGGTTTCCAAACGATCCGAAGGCGATCTAAATGGCTGAGTTACTATTCAGGGAAGCTGATCTGGTCCAAAGGGAGATAGATGCAGAAATGCGCCTTGCTAAACCAATTCCTTCCCCTCAAGCGCGCCATAACGGAGGCTATGACAGTTTTGAGGGAAGACACATAGATCAGACACACACGCGAAGGAGGTCTAATCATGTCAAGTGAAAAGAAGTCCAAGCAATTCGAATATGTTGAGAAAGAGGTTTATGAAGGCAAATCTTCTAATCAGATTCAGAAAGACCTCAGAGAACATGATATGGGAATGCGTCGCAAGGTTCTTCTTGCAACTATACGCGAGATAAAAGGAATAACTATCAAACCTGATCGCTGGAAATATGTTCCACTCAAATACAGGCATCTCAAAATGCTTCCTAAATCGGGTAGGCCAGTCAGTGAAGAGAGGCTGAAGAGGGCTGAGAGACGGATTCAATTAAGCTTTAGTCAAAAACAGATTACTATTGCCGGAACGGTCAACGGCAGACCTCATCGAATACAAATCAAAGGAAGAGGCAGAGACCTCTATCGGGTCATGGGTGATATCATCAGGCATCCGCCGAAGAAACGTTTCCTTACAACGACCACGAATAAAGTATTAGGAGAATTAAATTATTATGAAACTTGGGATATGAGACCCAATGTCAATTCCTGATGGTGGTTGAATAATGGATCAGGTTAACCCAAAAGATACGGTGGACTTCCCTCCCTGTACTCCAAGGACTTTAGTAGGAAAGCCAAATCTAATGTTTGGTAACTGGTCAAAAAAGATGGTTATGGCTGACTTCGACGATACGTATTCTAAAGTTGTGAAGTACTGGGGCTTCAGAGCCTTGAACTGGTTTCATCTGTGGGGTTTCCTAGTACTGAAATCAAGTGAGAGAATCTTCAAAACTAGATGCAAAGGTAAGACGATCGGATATAAAGTGGGCAATTATCATCTAATGTTCGATAGACCTGTTAGATGGGAGCAGAATCTCAGAATCCTTAACTGGCTTCTTCTGGAGAGTGGGAACGATGGTCTCGGAAGATACGCAATTATGCAGGCCATTAAACGCACGAGTACCTTGAGAATTGGATTTAAGGGGAAGAAGTCTCCACCAAGAATAGTGTTCAGATATGGAAGCCAAGACCATCAGATAGCGATTTACTTGGACATTAGAAGATTCATTCTCAATGGCATCAAGAAGAATTGGGGGATTAATGATGACAAGTCATCTTCCACAGGAGGCTCTGCTGAATCTAACGAGAACTGAGGTGATTTGAGATGGTTTGGAAAGATTGCGGGTATTTGAGTTTGACTAAAAAGAAGGATAGTAAGATGCTCTCTGTAGTGGTTAAGCATCACCGCTACGTCGTTAAGCTCGATGAAGTCCAGAGGGTTCTCTCTGGGAATCAGGCATACACTCTCATATACGAGCCACTAGAGAAGAACTGAGAAAGAAGAATAATCGATCTTGCGCGCGCGATTTATTACTTAATAATACGAAATTTTTTTAGCTTTATCTAAACATCATTATAATTTGATATGAATCCTATGATAGATTTATTGTTTTGGCTTGGTGTTGGATTAGTTGCCCTTGGTGTATATTTTGGGTTTGCTCACCCATATACTAGAGCCAGATCATACGCAAGATCGAAATTTTTTAGTGGAGGAGGAAATTTTGGAGCGGCACTCATTGTATTGGGTTTAAGTGCGATAGTAATATCAATAATTTTTAATTTTTATTTTTCAGTATAGTGCGCGTTCATGCGCTTCTAAGGTTTAACCTACCATACATTTTGTCCCTTTAGGAATGCAATAGTTTCCTTATATTCTGCGTCTGTAATGTGATAACTAAAAGTAAGGTCTTTCTTCCCAAATCTACCGAGCGTTGATGAAAAGATAGTGCCACTTTTTTGGATTGCAAAAGTCGACCCTTGTAGTCTTGCATTAGCAGCCGCTTCGACATCTTGATGCGAAGGCAATTCTGGGGTATCTGAAGGAATAGATAAATCGAGCTTACTTGCTAAAACCTGTATTCCACTAGATTTGTAATGAACTTTAAAGTTATGAGTGTATTCCCATTCAGCAATATTATCTTTTATTTGCTGTGGCCATTCTTTACGTGCATCAAACTCTATTTTGTTCTTTCTGCCACCAAATAATGGCATACCAGTCAGATTACTAAACTGTAAGAATTAATATAATCTTTATGAACATGAAATACATATCTTAAATTTATTTTATTTTTTATCATAATATTCATGGGTTTGGGTTTGGGGCCTAAATTTTATCCCCCAAACCCAAACGCTTAATTTTTATTGATGTTTCATGTTTATGCAACTTCAGGGTTAATGAAGTGCTAGCTAGCTGGAGGCTTCTTGATGATTGAAGTGGTCGTTCCGATCGTCTCTCTCTTTGCAATTCTTCTTGCATTCGTCACGTACTTGGTGCTTCGCTTCAACCGAGGAAAGATGAAGGTAGACAAGGAATGGGAACGGTCCAAGGTTCAGAAGATAACCCACTTTGGGGCTACGAAATCCCTTGTAGTACTCCCGCTTGTTGACTGGTACACTAGCGCCGAGGATTTGAAAGGAGAGGCCGGCGTCTCTTACCTTGTAAAGACTGATGACAAGACGATCTTGTTCGACGTGGGCCTCAACAGTGGAAGGAACGACCCATCGCCTTTGCTGCATAACATGGAAAAACTAGGGCTAACCCAGAACGATTTCGACGCCATCGTGATTTCCCACAATCACGGCGATCACGTAGGGGGCTCGAAGTGGAAACGGCGCAAGTCCTTTTCCCTGTCGAACCGTCAGGTCGACCTTGGTAAGAAGGACGTCTACACCCCTGAGCCCATGAGCTATCCGGGACTGAAGCCAGTCTATGCCGAGAAACCAACTGTCATTGCGCAGGGGATCGCAACTATTGGCCCCATCTCAAACCAAGATTTCTTCTTGGGCCGAATACGGGAACAAGCTGTGGCCGTTAATGTCTCAGGCAGAGGTATAGTACTCGTCGTGGGATGCGGCCATCAGACTATGCCTAGAATCATAGAACGTGCTGAAGCCTTATTCGAGGAACCCATCTACGGCCTCGTTGGAGGTCTTCACTATCCCGTAACAGATTCACGCCTCAAAGTGATGGGTATTGGAGTACAGAAGTATTTGGGGACGTGTAGATTTCCATGGAGACCCATTACGATGGCAGTGGTTCAAGAGAATATCGCCCTGTTGAAACAGCGTAACCTAGGGATCGTGGCGATTTCAGCACACGATAGCTGTGACGCGAGCATTGCTAGATTTCAAGAGGCATTCCAGGGTGCTTTCAGAGAGATTAAGGTAGGGCAAAGAATAGTCATCTGAACGATGTGTTTCGTTTGGACAAGGACAGAATGAATTGGTGCCACGCATCGTTTTCGTTGGGTTTGGGTTTGGGGATAAAATTTAACCTTCTCTCTCTTCTATCACACCTACAACACCGCACCACACACAACAGACAAATTTAATTTATAAAAAAGGGAGCTGATGCGCTCTAAGAAATAAGCAAAGTGATTAGAGGGCAAATTTTCTCTACGATGATTATATAAATGCAAATACTGTGCTAATGAGTCATTGTACGGTGGACATACAATGAATCATTTTCCAAAACTTTTCAGTACGATGAAATTAGGTCCCTACACGCTAAGGAACCGGATTGAATCAGCACCTATGGGGGTCCATGGCACACCAGAAGGATATATCACCGCTGAGGGTACGGCATACTATGAACTCCGAGCGAAAGGCGGGGCAGCAATCGTCACCCTCGGAGAAAGCATGGTAGATTCGAAGGGAACATCTCACGGGAGGGTGACCCCACTCGATGACCCGGGGATCCTGCCCTCTCTGATCAACACCACAGATGCGATCAAAAGACAGGGGGCGGTTGCCTCAATTGAATTATTGCACGCCGGAATCCGGTCAAGGACGCAGCTGCCAGACGGGGCTGTGTACGGTCCAAGTGCGGGAATATCCTTCTATGGAAAACAGATCATCGAGATGGAAGAAGCGGAAATAGAGCAGGTGGTGAGTGCCTTCGGAAATGCAGCTGAGATGGCCAAGCTGGGTGGCGTACAGATGTGCATGATCCATGGGGGCCACGGCTGGCTTCTGTCTCAGTGGTTCTCCCCACTGCACAACCACAGGAAGGACCGCTTCGGAGGAAGCATCGAAAACAGGGCACGCATAGCGTTGATGATCATCGAAGACATACGGAAAAAGTGCGGTCCGAACTTCCCGATCGAGATCCGCCTCAGCGGCGACGAGTTCACGGAAGGCGGCATGAAGCTAGAGGAAACCGTTGAACTTGCAAAGATATTGGATGGCAAAGTTGACCTGATTCATTTATCCGCAGCAACTTTTAACGACCGAACTGCCGGCCTCAGAATGTTTCCAAGCATGTTTCTCCCTCGGGGCTGCAATGTGTATCTTGCTGAAGCAATCAAGAAAGTCGTGAAGACGCCGGTGAACACAGTCGGGGCATTGAACGATCCTGCTCAGATGGAAGATATCCTGGAGAGTGGAAAGGCGGATATGATAACCCTGGGAAGGGCGCTTCTGGCAGATCCATACCTACCAGAGAAGGCGAGAAAAGGAAACGAGGAAGATATCACGCCGTGCATCCGCTGCAATTATTGCATCAGCCAATCATTCACTCCCTATGTGAAATACCCAAGGTCTGTAGCCAGATGCGTTGTTAATCCGATCATAGGCAGGGAATACGAGAGCCGGTTTGTTCAAGGAGGTGGGGGAAAGAAGAAGGTAATGGTGGTAGGAGGTGGACCGGCAGGGATGCAGGCGGCGATCACAGCTGCGGACCGGGGGCATGAGGTGATCCTCTGTGAAAGAAGCAAGAGGCTTGGCGGGACGCTGAGATACGCTGAACGAGAATACTTCAAAGAGGATACCAAGAAGCTGATTGAAGTACTGATCCGGCGGGTGCATAAACGATCGATAAGATTAATTATGGATACGGAAGTTACACCCGAGGTTGTTAGAGAGATCTCTCCCGATGTTCTGATAGCCGCGGTGGGAGCCGAGCCATTCATTCCTGACATACCCGGGATTAAGAACAAGAATGTGATTGTCGCGGCAAGCATGTATGATGAAGACGCCGTCGGTAAGAAGGTAGTCGTTATAGGAGGCGGGCTGGTGGGCTGCGAGGAAGGATTACATCTCGCCCACCTAGGTAGGGAAGTGACCATACTAGAAATGCTTGAGAAGGCGGCGGCAGATGCACCTTACCTGCACTGGCTGGGGCTGATGAGAGAGCTTGAAAATAATGTCAGGCTGGAAACACGGGTGAAGTGTACACGAATAACGGAGGTGGGTGTATTGGCTGTAAATGAGAAGGGAGAAGAGAGATTTTACGAGGCGGACACGATATTATTGGCAGTCGGCCTGAAGTCAAGAACAGAAATGGTTGAGTCCCTGCGCGACTGTGCACCGGATTTTGTAGTGATTGGAGATTGTCTACGGTCAGCAACTGTTATGGAAGCTTTACACATGGGCTATTTCTCCGCCATGAATATCTAAAATTTCATTTATTCTCTAAAATGCAACGGTGATAGGTCCCCTACAATATGAATGGGAACCTGTTTGCGCGCGCTGCAGAGGGAGCGGGGAAGAGTGGAAGTAGTAAGGTGCAGCGGAAGGATAAAATTAACCCTGACACGGGGCTGTCGGCTTTTCTTAAACTATTCTTCTATTCCTCAATTGGCTAGGTTGAGATAAACCTGGTAGCCATTAAATCATCATGCAGTCAATCTCTACGTGGTGCTGCATGGGTCGTCTAGATTTCGGGCTGCAGATCGAGCCTCAGTACGGCTTCAGCTACGAGGACATAAGGAGCATCGCCGCGGAGGCGGAGAGGCTTGGCTTCGAGTCCATATGGGTATCAGACCACCTATTCATGACCGACAAATCCGTCGACACCCCCTGCCTGGAGTGCTGGACGACCCTCGCCGCCCTAGCGAGGGACACGAGGAGGCTCAGGCTCGGCTCCATGGTCTCCTCCCAGAGCTACAGGAACCCCGCGCTTATGGCGAAGATCGCCGCGAGCCTGGACAACGTAAGCGACGGGAGGCTGAACTTCGGCGTAGGCGCTGGCTGGAAGGAGGTCGAGTACAGGGCATACGGCTATAGGTACCCCCCGCCCGCCGTCCGGATCAGGCAGCTTGACGAGGCTCTGGAGATAGCGAGGCTGATGTGGTCCAAGGGGAAAGCTACCTATAGGGGCAGGTACTACTCGGTCGAGGAGGCGATCTGCGCCCCCAAGCCGGTCCAGAAGCCCAGAATACCTATCTGGGTCGGCGGCACGGGCGACCTGACCCTGAGGGTGGCGGCGAGGCACGCCGACGCCGTCAACTTCGCATGGTCACAGCCGCCGAGCTTCTTCGAGGAGAGGCTCTCCAAGCTCGAAGCCGAGTGCGGGAGGATCGGCAGAGACCAGAAGGAGATCAGGAAGTCTGCGGCCCTGATGATAACCATGGCCGGGGACCAAGAGGGGCTGGAGTTGAAGCTCGAGGAGCAGCGGAGGAGGGTCAACACGCCCTATATGCGCTACCTAGGCAGGCAGCCCCCGAACATGATCGGGACACCGGATGTCGTAGCTGAGGGGATCAGGGAGTACATTGGGCTCGGCGTAGACCACTTCATCCTCAGGTTCCACTTCGGCGAGGAGCTGGAGTCCATGAGGCTCTTCTGGGACGAGGTCAGGCCAAGGCTCTAGCCCATCACGATCCTCGTAGGGTCGAGGACCTCAAGGCGGCCCTTCTCCCCCTAGCACCTACGAGTATCAAGGCGGCCAAGGTGAAACCGGCCATTAAGGTAACGGGCTGAAATCCTGGTATGCTTGAACCGCTTGGCTCCGATGGCGTGCCCGCGGATAACCTGCTCCACTGGTTGTTCGCGTCGAGCGTCCAGACATCGTTGTAGTAGAGGAACTCCTCCTGGATCTTGAAGTCGGCTCCCCCGAACACCACCGTCATCCCAGTGGACACGTCGTAGGCTAGAGAGGGCTGCGAACGCGCCTCAGGGTTCTCGGCGGAGATCACATTGCTCCATGAGCTATCCTCGCAGCTGTAGATCCATGTGTCTTCGAGGTCGTTGCCACCCCCCTGGCTACCGCCGAATAGGATAATCCTGTGCCTCTCGGGATCGTAGGACAGGTCATGCCAGTACCTGGCGGGGGGCTTGTTCGTAGTGGGAATCTTCTCCCAGCTGTCTGATTCATATTCATAGGCCCACACCTCGTTGTCGTAGCCTAGGCTTCTCCCATCCTGTTCCATATGGCCACCGAAAAGCAGTACCTTCTCCGTGTATGAGTCGTAGACCATTATTCCACCGTACCTCGCGGTCGGGTGGATCTCCGGAGCCATCTGAGTCCAGGTGTTCGCCTCAACGTCGTAGACCCATGTGTCGCCGAGTATCCTGTCCCCTAGGCCGTAGCCGCCGAAGATCACGACCTTCCTCGCCCCGGCGTCGTACGCGATCCCCATGTCGCTCCTCCTCGGGGGGCTCACCTGGGGGGTCACGGCGGTCCAGGTGTTGGCTGCGATGTCATAGATCCAGGTGTCCCCTATCCTGTCGTTGGCGCTGAAGCCCCCGAACAGGACGATCTTCCTCTGGTCGCTGTCGTATACCAAGCCTATGTTGAACCTCCCATCGGGGCTACCCACTGTATTCAACTTGGTCCATGTGCCGCTCCCCACATCGAGGCTCCAGGTGTCGCCGTAGAACGTGTATTGCCCAGAGTAGTAGGAGCCGCCGAAGAGGATCACCCTGTCGTTCACTGGATCGTAGATCATCTTCTGTCCCAGCCTCTTGGAGGGTTCCTCGGTGACCGCGTTTACCCTGGCGCATAGGCTACTCGAGAGGAGCAGAATGACTATGAGCGAATAAGCTATCCCGGAAACGCTGACCTTCGCGTGAATATTGGAGACGATCTGGTTTTTCATGTTCTGTTAAACGCTCTGATATTGGGGATATAAGTCAAGCTCATGAAGGGTACTGTCTACCAAGTAATGGTCTTAGCCAGAGCCGATTTCTAAATACGCTTGAATTAAAAATTGGGGCTATCCTATGGGGCCGCCCGCAGCTTTGGTCCAGAGGAAGAGGTTTATCTCGCCTTCTGTCACGCCGAACCTCAGGGCTGCCTCATACCTGAGGCTCAGATTCACTGCGGCGTTTCTTCCGGCGTCCTCTTCTGCGAGCGGAGGCGCCGCGATGGCGAAGCCCCGGCCCTTCCTGTTCGATACCCTTTCACTGCCTTTCATTGGGGGATGAGTGATGCGGTGGTCATGGCGGCGCCTCCGGTGGTATGACTACCAGTTTGAACTGCGGGTTGAGGTTAGCTGGCTTCCCCGATCTCCCCCTCTCGGCTATGTTGACCTTGTCGGCGATTATGTCGACTATCAGGCCCGTGGTCGCGCCCTCCCTGATCTCGAACCTGATCTGGAGATCTATGTGCCCCGAGGGCACGTTGAGGTCGATCTGCCTCCCATCTCCCAGGGTGGCGTTCGCCTTGACTATCTGCAACCTGATCTTCGAGTAGTTGCCGACGGGGAGGCTCCCGATGGCCAGGTCATCTGTCACGTTCGCGAGCTTGAGCAGGTCGAAGTACTTTTCCCCGCCGTCTACAGTCAGCTCTATCCAGCCCCCCGTGCTGTTGAGCACCTCAACGCTGCTTATGGTCAGGTTGAGGTTCAGTAGGTCCGGTACAGGCGCATCCGTCACCTTGACCTGGAGGGTGCCTGTACCCGCGCTCACGGGCACGAAGACGCTGGGCAGCATCCAGAGGGATGAGGATAGGATCACGGCGGCCAGGATTCCCATAGCCCCGTAGAGGAAGACCTTACGAGTCGCGTGTGCCATCTTTCCCAATCATCCTCCTTCGATTCTCCGGGATACAAGGCTGCGGAGGGCGTACTTAATGAAATGCTTTTGAACACCCCGTTCAACTACTTGAACAGGGCGGCTATGGCTTCTGCTGCCAGACCCGCAGCGTCTCGTACCATAAAATGGCCGTGAAAAGGGACATCGTGACGAGTGCGTATAGGCTGTAGAAGTTGACCTCCTTGAACTGGGAGAGGTAGAAGATGAGGAGGCCGGTGAAGAAGGTGGAGTACATGAAGAACCTCGGCAGCCTGAACGTGCCCAGCTTAACGAACTCCCTGAAGACGCCCACCCTTATCTCCCGCTTCAGCCTGTAGTCTCCCCTCTTGTTCGAGACGAGGCCCAGCTCCTCGAGCTTCTCAAGGTGGTAGGCCGCCAGGGCGGGGCTGGAGAAGTGCAGCTTCCTCTGGAGCTCGCGGACCCCTATGACGCCGTTTTCGGAGCTCAGGATCGCCCAGTAGGCCCTCAGAGTGTTCCCCTTCAGCTGGCTGATGAGCCTCTCCTCGTCATCGTCCGTGGCCATCGGCCGATCCAATTCGCTGATTGCACTATTGATTATATAAAAACCATCTACTTAGTGATCCTGAATGTGGTCAATCATCTGGCTTTAGCCTATCACTATCCTGGCGGGGTCGATGACCTCCCTGAGCAGCCTCAGCTCCTCCCCGCTCGGCGGCTCAGTCGTGGTGATGTTCGGTGGCATGATCAGCTCGAACCCGGTGTTCGCCTTCACGTCCTCGACGGTCACGCCGGGGTGAACCGACAGGAGCTTCATCCTCTTGGTGGCATCGTCGAAGCCCATGACGCCGAGCTGGGTGATCACCCTGTAAGGACCCGTCCCAGAAGGCAGGCCTGCCCTCTCCCTGGCTCCTGGTCCTGTGAGGTAGCCCGGCGTGGTGAGGAAGTCGAGCCTCTCAACGAACTTCCTCGTGTCCTGCCTCATCAGCACTATGTTCCTCCAGCACAGGCTGCCGAGGTCGTCGGCGCCGCCGCTGCCTGGCAGCCTGACCTTCGGCCTGTCGTATGGCCCTATGACTGTGGTGTTCAGGTTGCCGTAGGGGTCTATCTGGGCGGCTCCCAGGAAGCCGTAGTCGAGGTGGCCGAGCTGGGCGCAGCACATCACGTAGTCCATGCTCGCCGCCA
>CAZYUK010000016.1:0-13290 GCA_964650675.1 uncultured Candidatus Bathyarchaeia archaeon | reverse complement strand
AGTACGCGACGACCGGGAAGGAGGCGAAGATGATAGTGAAACAGGGGAAGGTGAAAATAGATGGAAAGGCTAGGCTCGACGAGAGATTCCCGGTCGGCTTGATGGATGTCGTATCGTTTTCGGATACTGGTGAAAGTTACAGAGCTTTGCCCGAGAAGGGGAGCGGACTGGTCCTCAACCCCGTTAAGGGCGATGAAGCCACTTTCAAACTATGCCAGATAACAGGCATAAAGAACCTCGCTAAAGGCGTTGTGCAACTGCGTATGCATGACGGAAGAACCGTCAGCGTACAACAAGGTGGGTCATTTAAGGTAAACGATGTGGTCAAGTTGAAGGTGCCAGAGCAGGAGATACTTGACCACATAGACTTCAAGGAGAACATCCAATCGATCATCACAGGTGGGAGGTCACAGGGCGAGACCGGCATCATCGTTGGTCTCGGCTCTGAACCGGGCAGAAAGAGGACGGCGACCGTGAGGACTCAGAAGGGAGAGGACATCCGGACGCTCGCTAAGTACGTCTTCCCACTAGGGACAGAAACCTCTATGATATCACTGCCAGGTGAGGCGTGATATGGCGGACATAGAGGTCAAGGAGAACCCCATGAGGGTCCTCAAGATAGCCAAGGTCGTGGTAAATATCAGCACAGGCCGGTCCGGGGACCCCCTCGAACACGCCATGACAATACTGCAGCAGCTCACAGGGCAGAAGCCTTGTCAACGCTTCGCCAAACAGACCATCAGATCATTCGGGATAAGGAGGAAGGAGCCGATAGCCTGCATGGTCTCACTGCGCGGGAAGAGGGCCGAGGAGTTCTTGGTCAAGGCATTTTTGGCTGTAGGGAACAAGATAAACCCTCGAAGCTTTGACAAGTCAGGCAACTTCGCGTTCGGGATTAAGGAGCACATAGATATACCGGGGACAAGATACGACCCGACGCTGGGTATCACCGGTATGGATGTCTTGGTAAACATAGAGAGGCCGGGGTTCAGAGTGAACAGGCGGAAACATGCACAGGCAAGGGTAGGGAAGTCTCACAGGGTAACGGCAGCCGAATCTATGGAGTTTATTAAGGAGAAGTTCGGAATCGAGGTGGGAACGGCAGGTGACTGAGCCTAAGAAGCGGACGACGGGCCCGGGCAGCAGGGCATGCATAAGATGCGGCACACATAACGGGCTCATCAGGCGATACGGGCTATACATCTGCAGGAAGTGCTTCAGGGAGGTCGCCTCGACGCTGGGCTTCAAAAAATATAGGTGATGGCCATGGACCCACTTGTGAACGCGCTTAACACGATAATGAACCACGAGGGTCGGAGGAAGAACGAGTGCATAATCACCCCCGCCTCGGGCCTCGTCGGAAGGGTGCTCAGACTCATACAGTCGAAAGGCTACATAGGCGAGATAGAGTATATCGACGATGGCAGGCAGGGCAAGTTCAGGGTGCAGCTCTTCGGCAGGATAAACGAGTGTAGGGCCGTGACACCACGCTACTCCGCGAAGGTTAAGGAGATGGAGAAATGGGAGAAGAGGTTCCTCCCAAGCCGCGACTTGGGCACGGTCATCCTCTCCACGCCAAAGGGCGTCCTAGACCACAGACAGGCGAAGGAGCAAAACGTCGGCGGCGTAGTGATCGCCTACGTCTACTAGGTGATGAACGATGGCTGTCAATATCATTGAGGACGAAGTCGAGATCCCCGGAACGGTGCAGCTTAATCTAGACGGTAAGAAGGTCACGGTGACAGGGTCCAAGGGGAAGATCGAGAGAGACTTCAACCACGCAAAGCTCGAATTGAGTCACGACGGCGATGTTCTCAGGATCAGGGTCGAGAACCCTAGGAAGGCCGAGGCAGCCCTAGTCGGCACGATAGGCGCCCATGTGAAGAACATGATCAAGGGCGTGACCGAGGGATACGTTTACAGGATGAAGATAGTATTCGTCCACTTCCCCATGACGGTGAGGGTGCAGGGGAAGAAGATCGTCATAGAGAACTTCGTGGGTGAAAGAAAGCCGAGGATCACCAACATCGCGGGAGATGCTAGGGTCACCGTCAAGGGCGACGACATCACCATCGAGGGAACCGACCTCGGCGACGTGAGCCAGACGGCCTCCAACATCCAGACCGCCACAAAGATCAGGAATAAGGATCTGAGAAAGTTCCTCGACGGAATCTATGTCTATAGCAAGGAGTGATCTAGGGATGAACGACACGGAAAAAACGAGGCTGCTGAGGATCAGAAAGCAGATGGCTAGGAAGAGGCCCGAGTTCCTGGCCGCCGAGTCCTGGCGTTATAAGAGGATAAGACGGAGGTGGCGGAAGCCGACGGGCATAGATAACAAGATGAGGACGAATGAAAAGGGTTGGCCGAGGTCAGCAAACGTCGGTTGGGGTGGCCCCCAGGCTGTCAGGGGTTTGCATCCATCTGGGAAAGAGGAGGTAATAGTCCACGACATCGCCGACCTCTCCAAGGTCAACTCCGATACTCAAGTAGCACGTCTAAGCGGCACGATGGGCAAGCGGAAGAGGGTCCTCGTACTCGAGGAGGCGGACAAGCGCGGGATCATCGTGCTCAATCGTAGGTCTGAGAAGATGAGCTCCGACTTCGAGAAGCTGGAGGATGAGGAGAAATGAACCTCAGCAACCAGAGACGACTCGCGGCGGCGATCCTTGATGTCGGTCAGAACAGGATATGGATCGATCCGGAGAAAGCCGAAGAAGCGGAGACCGCCATAACTAGAAACGAGATCAGGAAGCTCATCAAGGATGGCGTGATAAAGGCACTACCCTTGAAGGCGACAAGCAGGGCTAGGGCGAGGGTGCTGGCGGAGAAGAAGAGAACTGGCAGGCGGATAGGCCAGGGGACCAAGAAGGGGAAGAAGTTCTCGGTCGTTCCTAAGAAGATCAGGTGGATGAACAGGATAAGGGCGCTCAGGATGAAGCTCAGCGAGATGAGGAAGAAGAGGATAATCACAGTGAACACATACAGGAGCCTCTACAGGAAGGCGAAAGGCGGCGAGTTCAGAAGCATCGCGGAGCTGGAGCGCCACATAAACGAACAGAAGCTTAGGAGGAGAGCTTTTGGCTAAGGGGGCACATTACAGGGTCTCATACAGGCGGAGAATGGAGCACAAGACAAACTACAAGGCCAGGCGTATCCTGGCCACATCCGAGGCTCCCCGTTTCGTCGTACGAGTATCAAACAGGAACCTGATCATTCAATTGGTCAAATCGGAGATCGCAGGGGACTTGGTTATCACGCAGGCGACAACGAAGGAGTTGGTTGAGAAATACAATTGGCGGGCCGGCAGCGCAAGCATCCCTGCAGCCTATCTCGTCGGCCTCATAGCCGGATATAAGGCCATCAAGGAGGGCTTGGATAACGCAACACTCGATCTGGGCCTCAAGAGGCCTACGAAGGGATCGAAGATCTTCTCCGCGGTCAAGGGAGCGATCGACGCCGGTCTGAAGGTCCCATGCAACAGTGATGTGATGCCTTCACCGGAGAGGATTGGCGGCGGCGACATCGCAAAATACGCCGAGGTGATAGGCGATCCCTTCGAATACGAGCGCCTCTTCTCCGTATACCTTAAAAAAGGTTTGAGGCCCGAGACATTACCGACCCACTTTGAGGAGACGAAGTTGAAAATAATGGAGGAGTGGGCGAAGTGAGCGATGAAAGAGAGAGGCCTTCGCTCGAGCAGTGGATCCCCAAGACTCAGCTCGGCAAGATGGTCCAGGAGGGTAAGATCACGAGCATACAGGAGGTCTTCAACGAGGGCTACAAGGTCAAGGAGGTAGAGGTGATAGACTTCCTCGTGCCTAACCTTAAGGACGAGGTCATCGACATCAGCCTGGTCCAGAAGCAGACGGACGCGGGCGAGTCATCGAAGTTCAGGGCTGTTGTTGCGGTCGGAAACGGCAACGGCCTGATAGGTCTCGGCGTAGGTAAAGCCCGAAGGGTCAGAAACGCCATCGAGAAAGGCATACGGATAGCCAAACTCAACCTCTATCCGATAAAGCGTGGCTGTGGCAGCTGGGAATGCGACTGTGGGGAGATGCACACGCTTCCCTTCAAGGTGACGGGGAAGGCTGGGAGCGTGACGATAACGTTGTTGCCAGGACCGCAGGGACTGGGGCTCGTGGTCGGAGACACAGCCAAGACGGTGCTGACACTGGCAGGAATCAAAGACTGCTGGTCCAGGGCGACAGGCACCACGACCACCCCCACATCATTCGCGTTCGCCACCTTCGAGGCCCTGAAGCAGACTATCAAGACGATGACCCCCCAAGAGTGGGTGAAGTAGGATGACAGATAAGACTCTCCTTGTGTTGAGGATCAGGGGCGGCATAGACGTTCCCAGGAAGATCGAGGATACGATGATGATGATCCGCGTCGATAGGAGCAACTACGCAACCTTGATCCAAGGGACGCAATCGTACATTGGCATGCTGAATAAGATCAAGGACTACGTGACCTGGGGCGAGCCGACGATCGAGACGATCAAAATGATCCTCGAGAGGAGGGGAAAGCTCGAGGGAGACAGGAAACTTTCTGAGGAGACTGTCAAGGAGACAGGCTACGAGAGCATCGAGAATCTGGCCCAAGCCCTCCATGATGGCGAGGCGGATCTGACGAAGGTCACGAAGCTGAAACCCTTCTTCAGGTTGCATCCTCCAAAGAGAGGCTTTAAGGGGTCTGTGAAGCAGCCATACGGGGGCAAGGGCGAACTCGGCTACCGTGGCGAGGCGATAAACCAGCTGGCCGAGAGAATGGTCTGAGGGGCAGGTTAATCTATCCGATAGGCGTATGATGAAAGCAATTCGAACGGTGGGAAAAAGATGCCGCATGATTTGAGGAAAACTCGGAAACAACGGGGTTCAAGATACTGTGGATGGGGGCAGGTCGGTCAACACCGCAAGTCCGGGGGCAGGGGCGGCAAGGGGATGGCAGGAGGACACAAGCACTTCTGGATCCAGACCGTTAAATATAACCCGCTTCGGTTCAGATCGATCGGCTTCAAGCCACCTTCGGCTCTAAGGATCGCCTCAGCCACGATAAACGTCGGTGAGCTTGAGGACTTGGCGGCCAAGGTTCTCGGTGCCGAGGCTACGAGGGAAGATAGGGAGCTCGACCTCGCCTCGTTAGGGATAGGCAAGCTTCTGGGGCGCGGGAACATTCATGTGCCCATCAGGGTACGCGTCGATTCCTTCACTCCGAGCGCTCAGGAGAAGATCAAGGAAGCCGGCGGATCCATAGTAGAGTGATGGCTTTGCCACGGTTCCTCGACCTCTTCAAGCCGATTTCGAGGTTCATCCCAGAGGTCAAGGCGCCGGAGAGGAAGGTCAGCTTCCAGAGCAGGCTCATATGGACCATACTCGCCCTTGTAATATATTTCGTAATGTCCGAGATACCCCTCTACGGCATACCCAAGGCGCAGGGATCGGATCCATTCTTCTCTTTAAGGGTCATCTTCGCCCAGACCAGGGGGACGCTCATGGAGCTCGGCATAGGCCCGATAGTGACCGCAGGCCTGGTGATTCAGCTCCTGGCTGGCTCCGAGATAATCTCCTTCGACAGGACGAATCCGGAGGACCGTGGTCTGTTCACGACCGCCAGCAAGTTCTTCTCCATCGTGATGATAATACTCCAAGCCTCACTCTACATCCTGAGCGGAGCCTATGGGACGGTAACCTTCGGGGTGTCTCTGCTCATATTTGGGCAGCTCCTCGCGGCGGGCATCATCATCATGCTTCTGGATGAGCTTGTCCAGAAAGGCTGGGGCATAGGAAGCGGCATAAGCCTGTTCATAGTCGCAGGGATCGCGCAGAACATCTGGTGGAGCAGCTTCAGCTTCGTCACGGTCAGCGATGGGAAGCGCTTTGGAGCCATATTCGCCTTCTTCGAGTCCCTATGGAACAGGGAGCCGATCACGAGCTGGTTCTACAGAGGCCATGGTTACCCGGATATGCTCGGATTCATCACCACGATAGTGGTCTTCCTCTTCGTCGTTTGGGTCGAGGGGATGAGAGTGGAGCTCCCCATTAGCCACAGCAGCTACAGGGGATACAGGGGGAGGATGCCAATTAAGCTGCTATACGTTTCGAACATTCCGGTGATCATAGCCTACGCATTATTTGCCAACATCCACATGTTTTCCCAGATGATATGGAATAGATGGAATGTAGGAAATGAAAATTACTTGCTAAACATGATAGGAATGTACAATTCGACAAGTAATATGACCCCTACAGGGGGGCTCGCATACTATCTTACTTCACCAGGCAATCTCCAAGGCGTCGCGGCGGCACCTCTGAGGGCAGCCATTTACGTGGTGATCGTCGTCGCGGTATGCATCTTCTTCTCGATGACCTGGCTTGAGATAGGTGGTCTCGGCGCAGATCAGATGGCCGACCAACTCATTGAATCCGGTATGCAGGTGCCCGGATTCAGGAGGAACAAGCAACCAATCATGCAGCTCCTGAACCGCTACATCCCCACCATAACCATAATAGGTGGGGCAATCGTTGGACTCTTGGCCGCCTTCTCAGATTTCTTCGGCGTCTTCGGGAGCGGGATGGGCGCCCTCCTGGCCGTCAGCATCCTGTATCAGTACTACCAGACGATGGTGCAGGAGCAGGTGGAGGACATATACCCATTCCTGAGGGGCGCCTTCAAGAAATAAAATTCCCGGCTTATTTTCCTTTTATCACGAACGTTCAAGGGATATTCTTCAAGTCCATAATGTTGAGACTACACTTATTATAAGGTCTAAGGAAAAGACTGACTAAAAGAGGCTCAAAACGGGGTTATTTCCCTCAAAACTCGTCATCGTTGCATAGATATGTAAAAACCCATCTCTTAAAGAGACATTATTAGAGGCTGTCCGTTTAAAGGGATATCTTTCCTGTCTATACAATTATCTTGGATGATCTGTTTCAGAAATACCTGATTGAAGAATATTATCCCCAGACATCATAACAATTAACTACAGGTGACGAACACATTTCTAGATAGAACGAGATTGGAAAAGTTACGAGACAGTTCTGTACAAAATAGATCCGATGCTGTTAGGGACTGGGAAAAGATGGACCAGCTTTTCTATAGGGCCCTTGGCTACACGGAGAGATCTTTCAAGATCAATCTCTATATAAACCTCCTAATTGTGGCCGTCGGCGGCGTTCTCGTCCTATATTCAATATCATATGGAGGGTTGAGGGGTCTTGACGCTTACACGGCGTTTTTGGGTACCCTTGGGGTGTTTTGCATTATCAGTAATTTCTATCTGACCCCACAGAGGAAGATTCAAAAAACTATGGGCGACCTCACCCAGGTACAGATATTTTACCGGACCTATTGCTCACAGAGGGAGAACATAATGGACTGGGCTAGGGAGAATAAGGATATGACTCTTGAGCAGCTTGAGGCTCTTAATAAGCAGTTAGAGGAGCGCTGTGGGGCGGCTATCGAGAAGATTGAGAAGTTCCTGAGGTGAAGGCATCAGGTTATTTCACAACCTTTTCAAATAGCTTCAATGCAGTTTATGTCGATATGTTTCAGCCGCCGAGGGGGACAAGGGATTTTCTCCCAGAGGAGATGCTCAAACGGAACTGGGTCCTCGACAGGATCCGAGAAGTGTTCGAGGCTTATGCCTTTGAGCCTCTAGGCACGCCGGCGTTTGAGAGCTGGGAGCTTCTCAAAGTTAAAAGCGGAGAGGACATAGTCAACCAGATTTACTACTTCAAGGACAAGTCTGACAGAGAGCTCGGTCTAAGGTTCGAGTGGACGGCCAGCCTCGCCAGAGTCATATCAAGTCACAGAGAACTCCAGATGCCCTTCAAACGCTATGCTATTGGTCCCGTATGGCGGTACGAGAACCCCTCAGAAACACATTACAGGGAGTTCTGGCAGGCAGACGCCGACGTCGTCGGCGTCTCGGACGAGGTTGCAGATGCCGAGGTTCTCGCATTGGCCGTCGACTGCCTAAAGAAACTGGGGTTCGAGAGTTTTGTGATTAAGCTGAACGACAGGCGGATACTCGAAGCCTTCGTAGAACTCGTCGGGATGCCCGAGGAAAACACATTGGGAATAATCCGGGCCATCGACAAGCTCAGCAAGATCGGGAAAGATGGGGTCATGAACGAACTATCAAGATATATTCAGGACAAAGATACCGCGTTAAGGTTACTCGACCTAGTATCATTGAAATCTTCACCTGAAGATGTCATTAAATATGCTGCAAATTACTTGAAGAAAAAGCCTAAGGGAATAAAGGGATGCGCCGCCCTCAAAACGATCCTTGACTATTCAAAACCCTTCGGCTACCATGATTATGTAGTCATCGACTTGACCTTAGCAAGGGGCCTGGACTATTACACGGGGCCGGTCTACGAGGTCTCAGCGAAAGGGTTTGAAGATTACGGAAGCATAGTTGGGGGTGGAAGATACGACGAGATCATCGGCCTCTTCGGCGGTGAGCCGACCCCCGCAACGGGCATCTCGCTAGGAATAGAGAGAATCATGTCGCTCCTGGAGAAAAGGGGCGGTCTCGAGAGCCTGAAACTTGGGGTCGACGTTCTTGTGTCTCCTGTATCCGAATCAATGAAGCCAATCGCCATCGAGATCGCACAAAGCCTACGTAGATCAGGCATACCAACGACGCTGGATCTTCTTTGGAGGGGGCTATCCAAGCAACTCGACTTCGCGGACAAGAAGGGGATAAGGAAGGTAATCATCATTGGTGAAAAGGAGCTGAAGGACAAATACGTGACCCTCCGGGATATGACGACGGGCGAGCAGCAGATAGTAAAGATGGAGGAGCTCCCTAGGTTGCTGAAAATCCCCTCTCGTCGCTAGAGGGTCCCTTCATATCTATCTTGGACAGGCTATAGTAAATTATTTCCCCACGCCTGTCCACAACGGCGAGCTTCACGGAGTAGTTCTTTTTCTCCGCATTCTCCAATGCTTCGCTTAGCCCCGAAATAGTATCGTTTAATCCCTCGGCTACCGTATATGCAAGGTAGCTTGGTGGCTTCTTGAAGTAGCTGCCCCTCTCGTAGATGAGGAAACTGATCTTGCCGTCTGAGCTTCCGCGTGCGACGAAGCCTCGGCCTCTGATATCCTTGTAGATGAGGTAGCGGCTCCAAATCTGTTCGTCTTTGTCTGAGTAAAGCCGCAGCAATTCCTGGAACGAGAGTGTTCTCTGCGTAGCCTCGTCTATCACTGAAATCTTTCCTTTTTCCTGTAGGTACAGGACTTCGAAAGATTCCAGCTTCAGTACTCCGGCATTGATCTTTGAGCCAAAGCCCTCCTGATAGAGGCTGTCCGCCTCATTCTGTGCGGGTACTACGACCTTACCGTCGGAGAGTACCGAGCTTGTCGGCTGCATCTTCACTCAGATATGGCTCTTGAATGCTAAAACATTGCGTTAGATCCTTGTTTGTGCATGACTTCGAGCTTGTTTAGCCTAGGTTAAATCGTTTGAATCCTGATGAAAAAGGGCATAATGATCGAAAAATTTGAGCTTATTGGTCCCCAGCAGTCTCCTTCTTTATCTCCCAGCGACTGTCTCTTCCTTCCCGGATCCAGATCCCACCCATAGATCGTATAGCGTCGTTAATTGGGCCCCATAAGTCTCCCAGGAACTTCTTAGGACTGATGATGGTTAGCTCCTCACCCTCCTCGATGTTTATCAGGTTCAAATCAACGCCTACCGTCCTCAGTTTTTCTGCGACATTCTCCGGAGGCCATTGATCAGCGGTCGGCTTAACTGTTACAGGGGCAGCTTCTACAACCTTTCCCACCGAGATAACTATGCCTACCCTTGAGCCACAGTCCGGGCAGGTAATCCAAATAATCTTTGGATCCTCTCGATCAATCAAGGGAGCGTCGGAGAAGCTGATCGTTCCTGAACCTAAAAACTAACCGATGGATGTGCTGGGATGAGAATTCAGTATTGAACCGAGCGAAAAGTGTTTTAACTGTATTTATTGTAATTATTTATGACCAATTTTGAGTGTCCAGATGCAGGAGTACAACTGTCCCTATTGTCCCAGGAAATCAGCCAGCCCCGGAGGAGTTCGATTCCACGTGAAGCTGACGCATCCGGAGAAATTGGAGGAGTTTAACACCAAATATTATCCGAAGATGGTTGGTTCATTCAAGGAAGAGCGCTCCCCAACCTGATTGTCTGAGACAGGAACGGATTTTTCAATAGGCAAGGATAGGTTTAACGTCCATAATCTTGAAGGTATATCTTTCTTAAGGCATATCGGATTATCATCGAACTTTCATCGATCTTCTCGGGGGTTTAGATTCGAAATGCAAAATTGGGGCAAAAGATTGTTGTGCATGAGGGCATATTCGAATATTCGAACAGCTATAAGGGACATAAAGGCTATCCATGTATATTTTTGGTCCAACATCCTCTTTCTGATGGCTGGACGCATCAGTTAATAGCTTCACTCGATAAACCGTATACAGATCGAGATGAAGCTCACTGAATCAGTTAACCTTGTAGGTGGAGCAGCCTATGGCTACTCGGCGGTCGGTGATTGCAACATTTACCTTGTTGATTGTAATGGTGAGTACGCCCTCATCGATGCAGGTGGTGGATCAGGAGTAAAACAAATACTCGGGAATGTTCGGAGGATGGGCTTCAACGAGAATGACATCAGGGCCATTTTATTGACGCATTGCCATTTCGACCACATAGGAGGAGCATATGAGCTGAAGAAGGCCACGGGGTGCGAGCTGATGGCCCATGAAGCGGACGCTGCATCGATCGAGAATCTCGATGAGAACACACTCCCTGACATGGCTAAGGAGAGGGGTATCAGCTTCAGGGCTCCCAAGTTGGATAGGCTTCTACATGATGGTGAAGATGTCCAAGTAGGTGATGCTACCTTCCATGTAGCACACACACCTGGCCATACTCCGGGTTGTATTTCCATCTATTTCGAGGAGAAAGACGGCGCGATCGGCCTTTTCACAGGCGACATCGCCTCCTCCATGGGGAGGTTAGGCTTCATAAATGGCCCAGGATTTGACCTCAACAGCTGGAAGAGGAGCCTTAAGAGGCTAATCGCAATTAAGCCGGAGAGAATGTACCCAGGCCACAATACTTTCGTGCTTTCAGGCGCACTTGAGCAACTCAGACAGACTGACGACAAGATGAACTCCCCATGGACCACGATCGTCACGAGTATTGGCTAAGCCAGTGAGATAGATATGGGAGAGCAGACAGGACAGAGGGTCAAAGAAGCCCCCTCCCTCGATGATACGTTCAATGCCATCAAGGAGGGGATACATAAAAGACGATTCATCATAATTGCAGGGAACTGCAGGGTCGATTATTGTGGCAGAGCCAGCTCCAAGCTTGATCGCGGAGAGAGGTTGCTTATTCTGAAGCCCGATGGCTCGGCTCTGGTTCACAGGCCAAGGGATTACTCGCCTGTAAACTGGCAACCTCCAGGCTCGCTCTTCAGAACGAAGCTAGGTGACGAAGGACTACTTGTAAGGGTTTACAGGCGTAAAGACAATGAAACATTGGAGGTCCTTTTTGACAGAATATTGCTGTATAGTGTTCTTGATCTCAAAGACGCCGGAGAGTTCAGCCTTTACGCCACCGAGAAGGACATGCAGGAGGCTATCTTATCGCAACCCTCCCTGCTCGAGGAGGGGTTTCGACCCATCAGCCCGGAGCGCCCCGTTGAGCCGGGCTTCATAGATATCATGGGCGTGGACAGGGAGGGAACATTAACCCTAGTCGAGATCAAGAGGAAACGTGCAACCAGGGAATCAGTTGTTCAACTGAAGAAATACGCGGATGTGATCAATCTCGATAAGGACAGGAGGGTCAGGATGATATTAGTCGCCCCTGAGCTCGCCAAGGGAGCCCAAGAGCTCCTGGCGACGCTGGGTTACGAGTTCAAGGTCATGACACCACAGCTCTGTTCGGAAGTGCTGAAACAGAAAAGAGGTAAAACGATAACCCACTTCTTCAAGTGAAGCCTATAAAAAGGGGAAAAGGCCCATTTGTCTCAGTAATAGGAGACAAAAGGGGCTTCTCAGGTTAAATTATGTCCAGTTCCTTCCCTATGTCCTCGACAGACTCTATGACCCTGTCCAATTGTTCAGTCCTAAGTTTGGAGCTCATCTGAACCCTTATCCTTGAACGGTCCTTCGCCACCATCGGGAAGACAATCGGCACGACAAAGATGTTCCTCTCGTAGAGTTTATCGGCCAAGGCCTTAGCCTTGTGGCTCTCACCAACTATTATCGGTATGATCGGCGTCTTCGATAGACCCGTATCGAATCCCAGGTCCTCGACAGCTTTCTTGAAGTATCTTGTGTTCTTCCAAAGCCTCCTAACGTGACGTGGCTCGTTCTCCAGGACGTCGATCGCGGCTATTGTCGCCGCTGCGACAGACGGCGGCTGAGAGGAGCTTAACAGCCACGTCCTGCTCTTGTTCCACGCGAACTTTACGAGATCGAGGGAGCCTGAAATGTGGCCTCCCACGGTTCCGTAGGCCTTGCTAAAGGTCCCCATCTCCACCTGTACCTTTCTATGATCGAGCTTGAAGTGGCTTACGATGCCTCGTCCGCCCTCTCCTAGAACGCCTTCGCCGTGAGCGTCGTCGACATAGACCATTGCACCATGTTCTGCCCCAAGTTTTGCGACCTTGTCAAGCGGTGATATGTCGCCGTCCATGCTGAATACTCCGTCTGTGATGATCAATATCCGTCTGTATTCCGGGGTATGTTTCTCGGCTTCCCTCAGAACGTCCGACAAATTGGCCATGTCATTGTGCTTGTAGACTGTCCTGTCAGACTTTGAAAGCCTGACTCCGTCGATTATGCTGCCATGGTTGAGCTCGTCGCTGATGATCAAGTCGCCTTCCCCAACGAGCTGAGGTATAAGGCCAGAATTGGCGGCGAAGCCCGTCGAGTATGTGAGCGAGGCTTCAGCTCCCTTGAATCCCGCGAGTCTCCTCTCGAGCTCCATGTGCAGATCCATGGTTCCTGAGATGGCTCTAACTGCCCCTGAACCTACTCCATATTTCTTGGTCGCCGCGATGGCGGCGCGTTTTAATTTGGGGTGCGTGGTTAAGCCGAGGTAATTGTTACTACACAGGATTAGTACCTCTCTTCCGTCGACCATCGACACGGGTTCGCTTGGTCCCTCGATTTCCTTCAGCTTCCAGTCAAGAGCCTTTGCGACAAGTTCCTCGTATTCGGCTCGGAGAAATGCCGTTGGATCACGCATCACAATCATCCTCTGATGAATCT